>NZ_JBIAWF010000016.1:183673-184747 GCF_042895325.1 Streptomyces sp. NPDC001407 | reverse complement strand
CACCGAGATGATGCTCGCCGCCGCAGGCGCCCTCGCCGACGTCGTCGCCGAAGACGAACTCAACGCCAACTACATCATCCCCAGCGTCTTCAACGACAAGGTCGCCGGAGCCGTCGCCGGAGCCGTCCGGGAGGCCGCGAAGGCGGCCGGTGCGGCTGTGACGGGCACCACGACCGCCTGACGACGGCGCGTCGCGGGCCTTCGGGCCCGCGACCTGCCCATAAGGTGTCGGGCAGAAATCAGGCCGCAGAAATGCGGCTGTATCCGAGGCTGTGCCGCTTTCCGTGTGACTCTCCAGGGTGCCGGATTGGCTTTCCCGCCACTGGTGGGGGCAGGATGCGTAACCGGGCGCGAGGGTCTGGCAACAGACCCGGGTCCGGGGACTGTCCGAGGGCCCTGGCAGCATCGGCTTCGATCTCACGCCTCATTGGCAAGAAGAACACGGGAGTACAACATGAACCGCAGTGAGCTGGTGGCCGCGCTGGCCGACCGCGCCGAGGTGACCCGCAAGGACGCCGACGCCGTCCTGGCCGCGCTCGCCGAGACCGTCGGTGAGATCGTCGCCAAGGGCGACGAGAAGGTCACCATCCCCGGCTTCCTGACCTTCGAGCGCACCCACCGTGCCGCTCGCACGGCTCGCAACCCGCAGACGGGTGAGCCGATCCAGATCGCTGCCGGTTACAGCGTGAAGGTCTCCGCGGGCTCCAAGCTCAAGGAAGCCGCCAAGGGCAAGTAAGACCCCAGCGCGAAGGGCGGCCACCCCTGGGGGTGGCCGCCCTTTTGGCGCCTGCGGGCCCGTGGGGGCCGTACGGGGCCGCCGGAGTGCCGGGGGCATGGAAAAGCGCCTGTACGGGCCTTGAATGGCCCGTACAGGCGCTTACGGCCCGTCAGGACGGACCGCCTCCTTCACGCCTGTCGACGCATCAGGCTCCCGCGCGGTCCGGAAGCCGTCAGCTTCCACGCGGTCCTGGGAGGCCGGTCAGGCCTCTGCGCCGCCGGGGAGTTCGACGTTCGCGCCCAGCTCCTTGAGCTTCTGCATGCTGTGTTTGTCCGGGGGTGACCCCCGGACCCCCA
>NZ_JBIAWF010000016.1:0-183576 GCF_042895325.1 Streptomyces sp. NPDC001407 | reverse complement strand
CCAGCCGGGGCGTTGGTCCGGCTGGGTTGGGGCCGTCAGGCTTCCGCGCCGCCGGGGAGTTCGACGTTCGCGCCCAGCTCCTTGAGCTTCTGCATGCTGTGTTTGTCCGGGGGGTGACCCCCGGACCCCCAGCCGGGGCGTTGGTCCGGCTGGGTTGGGGCCGTCAGGCTTCCGCGCCGCCGGGGAGCTCGACGTTCGCGCCCAGCTCCTTCAGCTTCTGCATGAAGTTCTCGTAGCCGCGGTTGATCAGGTCGATGCCGTGGACGCGGGACGTGCCCTGGGCGGCCAGGGCCGCGATCAGGTACGAGAAGCCGCCGCGGAGGTCGGGGATGACCAGGTCGGCGCCCTGGAGCTTCGTGGGGCCGGAGACGACCGCCGAGTGCAGGAAGTTGCGCTGGCCGAAGCGGCACGCGGAGCCGCCGAGGCACTCGCGGTAGAGCTGGATGTGCGCACCCATCTGGTTGAGCGCGGACGTGAAGCCCAGCCGGGACTCGTAGACCGTCTCGTGGACGATCGACAGCCCGGACGCCTGGGTCAGCGCCACGACCAGCGGCTGCTGCCAGTCCGTCTGGAAGCCGGGGTGCACGTCGGTCTCCAGCGCGATCGCGTTGAGCGAGCCGCCCGGGTGCCAGAAGCGGATGCCCTCGTCGTCGACCTCGAAGGCGCCACCGACCTTGCGGTAGGTGTTGAGGAAGGTCATCATCGACCGCTGCTGCGCGCCGCGGACGTAGATGTTGCCCTCGGTGGCCAGCGCCGCGGACGCCCAGGAGGCCGCCTCCAGGCGGTCCGGCAGGGCGCGGTGGTTGTAGCCGCCGAGCGAGTCCACACCGGTGATCCGGATGGTCCGGTCGGTGTCCATGGAGATGATCGCGCCCATCTTCTGCAGCACGCAGATGAGGTCCTCGATCTCCGGCTCCACGGCCGCGTTGGACAGCTCGGTGACGCCCTCCGCCAGGACGGCGGTCAGCAGCACCTGCTCGGTCGAGCCGACCGAGGGGTAGGGCAGGCGGATCTTGCAGCCGCGCAGCCGCTGCGGGGCCTCCAGGTACTGGCCGCCCTCGCGCTTCTCGATGGTCGCGCCGAACTGGCGGAGCACCTCGAAGTGGAAGTCGATCGGCCGGCCGCCGATGTCGCAGCCGCCCAGGCCCGGGATGAACGCGTGGCCCAGCCGGTGCAGCAGCGGGCCGCAGAAGAGGATCGGGATGCGCGAGGAGCCGGCGTGCGCGTCGATGTCGGCGACGTTGGCGCTCTCCACGTGGGAGGGGTCCAGGATCAGCTCGCCGGGCTCGTCGCCGGGGCGCACGGTGACGCCGTGCAGCTGGAGCAGGCCGCGGACCACCCGCACGTCGCGGATGTCGGGGACATTGCGCAGCCGGCTGGGTCCGCTGCCGAGCAGCGCGGCGACCATGGCCTTCGGCACGAGGTTCTTCGCGCCGCGGACACGGATCTCGCCCTCGAGAGGGGTGCCGCCGTGGACAAGCAGTACATCGTCAGGGCCGGTCATGGATCTCGCGTTCCTGGAGTTGGGCAGGGGGCAAGAAGAAAGGGTAATGCGACCGGGGGGCCCTCCTGTATGCGTAAGGGGGCTCAGGGCATGTCATGGATTGGCAACAACACGCTGCGTTAATGGAATGGTCGCTACCGGTTACGTCGCCGGATATCCGCGAAGCGGCCGCTTTCGCACCGGAGTCGGGCGTCCGGCCCCCGTCCCGGCCCGAAATGCGGGATCATGTGCCCATGTCCGAGGTGTCCTCGCTCACAGGACGACTGCTTGTCGCGACACCGGCGCTCGCTGACCCGAATTTCGACCGCGCGGTGGTGCTGCTGCTCGACCACGACGAGGAGGGGTCCCTCGGTGTGATCCTCAACCGCCCGACGCCCGTCGGCGTCGGCGACATCCTGGAGTCCTGGGCGGCGCTCGCCGGGGAGCCGGGCGTCGTCTTCCAGGGCGGCCCGGTCTCGCTGGACTCCGCGCTGGGCGTGGGCGTGGTGCCGGGGGAGGGTCACGGCAAGGCCCACGGCGACGGTGTGCCGCCCGGCGACGGCCCGCTCGGCTGGCGGCGGGTGCACGGCGCGATCGGCCTGGTCGACCTGGAGGCACCGCCGGAGCTGCTCGCGGCGGCCCTGGGCTCGCTGCGGATCTTCGCGGGGTACGCGGGCTGGGGCCCCGGCCAGCTGGAGGACGAGCTCGTCGAGGGCGCGTGGTACGTGGTGGAGTCCGAGCCCGGCGACGTCTCCTCGCCCGACCCCGCCCACCTCTGGCGGGCCGTGCTGCGCCGCCAGCGCAACGAACTGGCCATGGTCGCCACCTACCCCGACGACCCCAGCCTCAACTGACCGGCCGCACGAGCCCCAGGAGCCGCTCCGCGAGCGGATGCGCGCCCCGCGCCGGCACCGCGAGGCGTACGGGCACGGGCGGCGCGTCCTTCAGCCGTACGAAGCGGACCCCGGGGTGCGTGTAGCGGTCGGAGGCGGAGCGCGGGGCCACCCCGACGCCGTGGTCCGCCGCCACGGACTCCACCCACTCGTCGAAGTTGCCCGCCGTGCACGCCACCCGCGGACGGCTGTCCTCGGGCCACAGCTCCGGGCGGGTCGTCCCGCTGACGGTGTTGACCACGAGCGGCAGCTCGGCCAGCTCGGCCCAGCTCAGGACGCGGCGGCGGGCCAGCGGTGACGTACGGGCGACCGCCGCGACGCGCTCCTCGTGGAAGAGCATCCGGCTGCGCATGCCCTCCGGCTCCTCGCCCCGCAGCACCGCCACGTCCGTCTCCCCGGTGTCGAGCCCGGCCAGGGCCGCGTCCCGGCGCATGAGCTGTACGCGCGCGCCGGTCGTCGCGCGGAAGCGCTCCACCAGGCGGGCGCAGTCCTCGGGCAGCAGCCAGGTGAAACCGAGCCGCAGCACGGCTCCCCGGGCGGGTGCCCGCAGCGCGTCGTCCAGGCGCGGCAGCAGCCCGGACAGCTCCTCGTGCAGCCGCCGGCCCGCCTCCGTGGGCTCGACGCGGCGCGTGGTGCGGTCCAGCAGCCGGGCGCCGAGCGCCTCCTCCAGCGACTGGACGGCGCGGGTCAGCGCGGGCTGGCCGATCCCCAGGCGCGCGGCCGCGTAGGTGAAGCTCCGCTCCTCGGCCACGACGGCGAAACAGCGCAGCTGACGGAGCTCGACACCGCTGAGATCACTCATGCGCAGCAAGCATAAATAGGCACCCGGAGGCATTTCCGCGCGCCGTCGCCCGCTGCCTAGCCTCGCGGCCTGCCGAGTCGGCGGAAGAGAAGCGGAAGAGAACGGGAGACAAGCGTGCGCAAGGTCCTGCTGCTGGCCCTGGGGTCGTTCACCCTGGGGCTGGACGCCTATGTCATGGCGGGGCTGCTGCCCGCCATCGCCGACGACACGGGCACGACTGTGGCCCTCGCCGGCCAGCTCGTGACCGTCTTCACCCTCGCCTACGCGCTCTCCGCGCCGTTCTTCGCGACCCTGCTGTCCGGCCGGTGGCCGCGTGCCGCGCTGATCGTCGCGCTCGCGGTCTTCGCCGCCGCCAACGCCGCGACCGCGCTCGCCCCCACCTTCGCGCTGCTGCTCGTGGCCCGCGTCGTCGCGGGGGCCGGAGCGGGCCTCTACTCCGCGCTGTCCACGGCCGCGGCCACCACGCTCGTGCCGCCCGAGCGGCGCGGCCGGGCCCTCGCGCTCGTCATGGGCGGGATGAGCGCGGGCACGGTGCTGGGTGTGCCGATCGGCGTGCTGCTCGCCGAGCGCACCGGGTGGCGGGCCACGCTCTGGCTGGTCACCGGCCTGGGCGTGCTCGCGCTCGCGGGCCTGGCCGCCCTGCTGCCGCCGCTGCCCGAGGTGCCCTCGGGCGCCGCCGTACGCGACCGGCTGGCCGCACTCGCCGACCGCGAGATCGCGCCCGTCGTCGCGGTCTCCTTCCTCGCCGCGGTCGCCAGCCTCGGGCTGTACACCTATCTCGCGCCGGTGCTGGAGTCGGCGGGCGGTGTCCACGGCGTGACCCCGTATCTGTGGGCCTGGGGTGTCGGCGGGGTGCTGGGCAGCCTCGCCGCCGGGCCGCTGGTGGACCGCGGTGGCCGGATACCGGCCCTGATCGTCGTGATCCTGGTCGCCGTCGCCACCGCCCAGGCGCTGCTGCCGGCCCTCGCGCCGCACCCGCTCGCCGTCGGAGCGGCCCTGGTGCTCTGGGGCGCGGGCGGCTGGGCCTTCCAGGTCCCGCAGCAGCACCGGCTGCTCGCGCTGAGCCCCGGCCGTGGCCCGGTCGTGCTCGCCCTGAACGGCTCCGCGCTCTATCTCGGCAGCGCCGTCGGCTCCGCGCTCGGCGGCCTCGCCCTCTCCTCGGGGATGCGCGCCTCCGCGCTGCCGTGGGCCGCCGCCGGGATCGTCGGCGCGGGGCTGCTGCTGCACGTCGTGACGGCCGTACGGGCGGGCCGCGCGACCAGCCGGGCGACCGGCCTGCCCGGGGCGGACCCGATGGCGTCGGCCCCCAGTACCCTTGGGATCCATGAGCACTCTTGAGCCCGAGCGCGGGGCAGGGACCGGCACCCTCGTAGAGCCGACGCCGCAGGTGTCGCACGGCGACGGCGACCACGAGCGCTACGCCCATTACGTCCAGAAGGACAAGATCATGGAGAGCGCGCTCTCCGGATCCCCGGTCGTCGCCCTCTGCGGCAAGGTCTGGGTCCCCGGGCGTGACCCGAAGAAGTACCCGGTCTGTCCGATGTGCAAGGAGATCTTCGAAGGCATGGGCGCCGGAGGAGACAAGGACAAGGGCGGCAAGGGCGGCGACAAGAAGTAGCCCCACCCCGATTCCCACGGCCCCCGGACGCGCGTCCGGGGGCCGTCCTGTTTCCGCGAGGCCGCGCACAAGCCCGTACAAGACGGAATCGCGCCCCAGGGGCTGCGCGAAGGGGCGGTGCCGGGAAAGGATCGTCCGCATGAGCGACTACGAGACGGACCTGATCCCGGCCCCGCGACGTATCGGCACGACCACCGCCTCCCGCACCCTCGACGAACACACCGCCCTGGACGCGGGCCCCGGCACGGACCGGGTCGCGCGCTGGCTGCGCGCCACCGTCGGCCCGGCCACGGGCCTGCCGCTGCCGCCCGGCACGGGCCCCGGCCGCGTCCGGCTGGCCATCCGCCCGGGCCTCGCCGAGGAGGAGGGCCCCGAGGCGTACCGCCTCACGGTGGACGAAGAGGGCGTCACCGTCGAGGGCGCGAGCGAAGCGGGCGTCTTCTGGGGTGCGCAGACCTTCCGTCAGCTGCTCGGCCCGGACGCCTTCCGGCGGGCGCCCGTCACGGACCGGAGCGCCTGGGAGCTGCCCGGCGTCGTCATCGAGGACGCCCCGCGCTTCCGCTGGCGCGGCATGCTGCTCGACGTCGCGCGGCACTTCATGCCGAAGGACGGCGTGCTGCGCTACATCGACCTGCTGGCCGCGCACAAACTCAACGTCCTCCACCTGCACCTGACGGACGACCAGGGCTGGCGGCTGGAGATCGAGGCATTCCCCCGGCTCACCGAGGTGGGGGCCTGGCGCGCCCGCACCAAGCTCGGCCACCGGGACTCACCCCTGTGGGACGAGCGGCCGCACGGCGGCTACTACACGCAGGCCGATATCCGCGAGATCGTCGCGTACGCCACCGAACGCCACGTCACCGTCGTGCCGGAGATAGACATCCCGGGGCACTCGCAGGCCGCCATCGCCGCGTACCCCGAGCTGGGCAACACCGACGTCATCGACACCGCCTCCCTTCCGGTCTGGGACACCTGGGGCGTCAATCCCAACGTACTCGCCCCCACTGACAACACCCTCGCCTTCTACGAGCAGGTGCTCACCGAGGTGCTCGCGCTCTTCCCCTCGACGTACGTCCACCTCGGCGGCGACGAGTGCCCCAAGGACCAGTGGCAGGCCTCGCCGGCCGCCCAGGCGCGCATCGCGGCGGACGGGCTCGCGGACGAGGACGGGCTCCAGAGCTGGTTCATCCGCCACTTCGACCGCTGGCTCGCCGCGCGCGGCCGGCGGCTCGTCGGCTGGGACGAGATCCTGGAGGGCGGCCTGGCGCCGGGCGCCACCGTCTCGTCCTGGCGCGGCTACGCCGGCGGCATCGCCGCGGCGCGCGCCGGACACGACGTCATCATGTGTCCGGAGCAACAGGTCTACCTCGACCACCGGCAGGCCGGCGGTACCGAGGAACCCGTACCGATCGGGTACGTCCGCACCCTGGAGGACGTCTACCGCTTCGAGCCCGTCCCCCCGGAGCTCACCGGTGCCGAGGCCGCGCGGGTCATCGGCACGCAGGCCAACATGTGGACCGAGGTGACGGAGAACCAGGCGCGCGTCGACTACCAGGTGTTCCCCCGGCTCGCGGCCTTCGCCGAGACCGCGTGGTCCCGCCTGCCCGCCCCCGCCGACCGCGACCACGCGGGCTTCGAACGCCGGATGACCGGCCACTACGCCCGCCTCGACGCCCTCGGCGTCGACTACCGCCCGCCCGCGGGCCCTCGCCCCTGGCAGCGCCGTCCCGGCGTCCTCGGACGCCCGATCGAGGGCGCGCCCCCGATCGTGTGAGCCGCGGCCAAGCTCCCCGCCCCCACGGCGGGTCCCTGGCACGGTGGTCCTTCCACACACGCCGTAAGCCGTACAAGGGCCCCCGAACGATGGCAATCCGCACACAGCGGCGACAGAACGGAATTCCGGACCAATCGCCGGGCCGGATACGGACCGGCGGTTCGCGGACCCTCGCGACGACGAACGCGGAAGATGTGCCAGAGTTGCCACGTCCGGGCCGACAGCACGTACCGTACGGCGGGATCAGGCGGTATCAGGCAAGAGTCGGGACCACCGGGGAAGGGGCAGCTGGGTTGACCACGCACGCACCGCAGGCGGCGCACACCGTGACGTTGCCGGGCTCGCTCGACGAGGCCGTGGCGGCGCTGACCGCCATGCCCGCCGCCGTGCCCGTCGCGGGCGGTACCGATCTGATGGCGGCCGTCAACTCCGGGCTGCTGCGGCCCGCCGGACTCGTCGGCCTGGGCCGGATCAGCGAGATCCGCGGCTGGCAGTACCAGGACGGCCACGCCCTGCTCGGCGCCGGACTCACCCACGCCCGGATGGGGCGGCCCGACTTCGCCGCCCTCATCCCGGCGCTCGCGACCGCCGCCCGCGCCGCCGGGCCGCCCCAGATCCGCAACGCCGGGACCCTCGGTGGCAACATCGCCTCGGCCGCGCCGACCGGTGACGCGCTGCCCGTGCTCGCCGCCCTGGAGGCCAACCTGGTCATCGCGGGCCCCGGCGGCACCCGGCGGGAGATCCCCATAGGGCATCTGCTGACCGGCTTCGACATGCTCCGGCCGGGCGAGCTCATCGGCTACGTCCGCGTGCCCCTGCTGCACGCCCCGCAGACCTTCCTCAAGGCCACCGGGCGCACGGGCCCCGGCCGCGCCGTCGCGTCCGTGGCCGTCGTCCTCGACCCCGCCCGGCGAGGCGTGCGGTGCGCGGTGGGCGCCGTCGCGCCCATGCCGCTGCGCCCGCTGGACGCCGAGCGCTGGGTCGCCTCGCTCATCGACTGGGACGGCGAGCGCACCCTCGCCCCCGAAGCCTGCGCCGCCTTCGGCGACTACGTGGCCGCGGCCTGCATCCCCGACCCCGCGCCCGGCCCCGAGGGCGGCGAGCCGGGGACCCTGCCGCCCGCCGCGCTGCACCTGCGTCGTACGGTGGCGACACTGGCCCGCCGAGCTCTGGGGAGGGCACTCGCGTGAGTGACGAACAGCAGCGACACGCTCAAGTCGGCCCGGCCGGCTGGCAACCGATCCCGCGGGGCGCGGAGTACGACGCGGAGGGCACCGCCTTCGTGCAGCTCCCGCCCGAACTCCTCGCCCACCCGGGCGCGGCGCTGTCCGGCACCGGCGGCTGGGACCCCCTGGCCGCCACCGGCGCCGGCGGCTACACCCCGCCGACGGGCGAGTCCTGGCAGCAGCCGCACGCGCCCGTCCAGGCGCAGCCGCAGTGGTCGGAGCAGTGGGGCGCCCAGGCGTCCTACGAACCCCCGCGCACCGACGCCCCGGCCGACGGCGGCACCCACGGCCGCGGCGCCGACCCGCACGCCACGGCGGAATGGGCGATGCCGTTCGCGGGCCCGTCGCACACTCCGGCGGAGCAGGACGCCCCCGCCGCCGACCGTACGGCCCAGGGCCACTGGACCGTCCCCGCCGCCGGGGACGACCCGGTCGACGAGTCGGGCGAGTACGTCCTGCACGGCCGCCCCGGCGGGCAGGAAGCGCAGCACGCCGACCCGCACGACCCCACCGCCGCGTACGCGGTGCCCTCCCCGGACCCCTCGGGCACGTACGCGCCTCCGCACGCCGCGACCGCACAGGGCGCGGACGCGCAGGGCGATGCGCAGGACATCGACCCTCACGGCCAGTTGGACGCGCAGGGCGCCGAGTCGCCGGGGCAGCCGGCCCAGCAGGTCGCCGGTACGCAGGGCACCGACCCGCAGGCCGTAGCCGCGCAGGGCATCGACCCGCACGGTCAGCCAGGTGCGCAGGCCGCGCCCGGCACCGACGCGCCCGGCCACAGCGGCCCGCACCTGTCCGTCGCCCCCCCGGCGTCCGCTCCGCACGACCCCGGCGCGGACGACCCGGCGGGCGCCCCCGGCGCGTACGTGCTGAGCGGCGGCACGGCCCCGCAGGGCGCCGAGCTCCACGGTCACACCGGCCCGCACGGCGCCGGCGTACCGGACGCGAGCCCGCACACCCCCGAGCAGTGGACCCCGCACGGCGGCAGCGCGCACGCCTGGCAGCAGCCCGCCGCGGCCGCGCCGGACGGTGCCGCCGCTGCGGCCGGATCGACCGGCCAGTGGTCGATTCCGGTTGTGCCCGGCGAGCCTGCCGACGAGTCGGGGGAGTACGCCCTCAGCGGCCTCGCCGCCGCGGCTCCCGGCCCGTCCGACGTACCGGATCCGGTGCCCGCCGCGGATTCCACTTCGTCTCCCGACAGTTCCTCGCAGGACGCCGCTTCCGATGCGTTCGGCGGGGCACCGCAGGACGACACAGGGGTCACCGATACGGGCGATCATCAGACCGCCGCGTGGACGCCCCCGGCGGAGCCCGACGCCGCGCCGGAGGAGTCCCCGGAGACCGACACCAACGGTGCACCGGCGGAGCCCGCGGCCGACCTCACCGAGCCTGCGCACCCGGCGGAGATCGCGGACCCGCACACCGAGCACCCCTGCGCCTCGTACGTCCTGCGCGTCAACGGCACCGACCGTCCCGTCACGGACGCCTGGATCGGGGAGTCGCTGCTCTACGTCCTGCGGGAGCGCCTCGGCCTCGCCGGGGCCAAGGACGGCTGCTCGCAAGGGGAGTGCGGCGCCTGTTCGGTCCAGGTCGACGGGCGGCTCGTCGCCTCCTGCCTCGTCCCCGCCGCGACCGCGGCGGGCGCCGAGGTGCGCACGGTCGAGGGCCTCGCCGTCGACGGCCGGCCCTCCGACGTCCAGCGGGCGCTCGCCGAGTGCGGTGCCGTGCAGTGCGGCTTCTGCGTGCCCGGCATGGCCATGACCATGCACGACCTGCTCGAAGGCAACCACGCCCCGAGCGAGTTGGAGACCCGCCAGGCCATCTGTGGCAACCTCTGCCGCTGCTCCGGCTACCGAGGCGTGCTCGACGCGGTGCGCCAGGTCGCCGACGAGCGCGCGGCGGCGGCCGCCGCACAGGAAGAAGCGCAGCCGGAGACGGAACAGGCACGCATCCCGCACCAGGCGGGCCCGCACGGCGGCGGCAGCGGAAAGGCATCGGCATGACGGGAACGGGCGGCATGGGCGGAATGGCGGGAACGGCCGGTACGGCTGAGGGCACCGCCACCGCGACCTCCGTCGCGTCGTCCGCCCCCTCCGGCGGCCCCGACGGGCCGCCCCCGCACGGCCTCGGCGTCTCCCTGCCCGCCGCCGACGCCGACGCCAAGACCCAGGGCACCTATCCGTACGCCGCCGACCTGTGGGCCGAGGGCCTGCTGTGGGCCGCCGTGCTGCGCTCGCCGCACCCGCACGCCCGCATCCTCTCCATCGACACCGCCGAGGCCGCCCGCATGCCGGGCGTGCGCGCCGTCGTCACCCACGCGGACGTCCCCGGCGACGGCGCCCACGGCCGCCGCGTCGCCGACCGCCCCGTCTTCGCCTCCGACCTCGTGCGCCACCACGGCGAGCCGATCGCCGCCGTCGCCGCCGACCACCCCGACACCGCCCGGCTCGCGGCCGCCGCCATCGCCGTCGAGTACGAGCCGCTGGAGCCGGTCACCGACCCCGAGCAGGCGTTCTCCGCCGAACCGCTCCACCCCGACGGCAATCTGATCCGCCACATCCCGCTGAGCTTCGGCGACCCCGAGGTGACCGGCGAGGTCGTCGTCGAATGCCTCTACCGCATCGGCCGCCAGGACCCCGCGCCCATCGGCGCCGAGGCCGGCCTCGCCGTGCCGCGCCCCGACGGCGGCGTCGAGATCTACACCGCCTCCACCGACCCGCACGCCGACCGCGACCTCGCCGCCGCCTGCTTCGGCCTGGAGCCCGAGCGGGTCAAGGTCGTCGTCACCGGCGTCCCCGGCGCCATGGGCGACCGCGAGGACCCCGGCACGCAATTGCCGCTGGGCCTGCTGGCCCTGCGCACCGGCCACCCCGTCAAGCTCGCGGCCACCCGCGAGGAGTCCTTCCTCAGCCACCCCCACCGCCACCCGACGCTGCTCCGCTACCGCCACCACGCGGACGCCGACGGCAAGCTGGTGAAGGTCGAGGCCCAGATCCTGCTGGACGCCGGCGCCTACGCCGACTCCTCCTCCGAGGCGCTGGCCGCCGCCGTCGCCTTCGCCTGCGGCCCGTACGTCGTCCCGCACGCCTTCGTCGAAGGCTGGGCCGTACGCACCAACAACCCCCCCTCCGGCCACGTCCGCGGCGAAGGCGCCATGCAGGTGTGCGCCGCCTACGAGGGCCAGATGGACAAGCTCGCCGCCCGCCTCGGCCTCGACCCCGCCGAGCTGCGCCTGCGCAACGTCATGGCCACCGGCGACCTGCTGCCCACCGGCCAGACGGTCACCTGCCCGGCCCCGGTCGCCGAACTCCTGCGCTCCGTACGCGACTTCCCGCTGCCCGCCCTGCCCGTGGACGACCCCGAGGAGCAGTGGCTGCTGCCCGGCGGCCCGGACGGCGCCGGCGAGCCGGGCGCGGTGCGCCGCGGCGTCGGCTACGGCCTCGGCATGGTCCACATGCTCGGCGCGGAGGGCACCGACGAGGTGTCCACCGCAACCGTCAAGGTCACCGGCTCGGTCGCCACCGTCATCTGCGCCGCCGTCGAGACCGGCCAGGGCTTCGCCACCCTCGCCCGCCAGATCGTCCAGGATGTCCTCGGCCTCGAGGAGGTCCACGTCGCCCCCGTCGACACCGACCAGCCCCCCTCCGGCCCCGGCGCGCACAGCCGCCACACCTGGGTCTCCGGCGGCGCGGTCGAGCGGGCCGCCCGGATGGTGCGCACCCAGCTCCTCCAGCCGCTGGCCCACCAGTTCGGCATGTCCACCGAGCTGCTGACCATCGCCGACGGCAAGATCACCTCGTACGACGGGGTGCTCAGCACCACGGTCGCCGAGGCCCTCGACGGCAAGGAACTGTGGGCCACCGCCCAGTGCCGCCCCCACCCCACCGAGCCGCTGGACGACACGGGCCAGGGCGACGCCTTCGTCGGCATGGCCTTCTGCGCCGTACGCGCCGTCGTCGACGTCGACATCGAACTCGGCTCGGTGCGCGTGGTGGAGATGGCCGTCGCGCAGGACGTCGGCCGCGTGCTCAACCCCCGGCAGGCCCGCGCCCGCATCGAGGCGGGCATCACCCAGGGCGTCGGCGCGGCCCTCACCGAGAACCTCCGCACCACCGGCGGCCTCGTCCGCCGCCCCGACCTCACGGGTTACGCCCTGCCGACGTCGCTGGACACCCCCGACATCCGCATCGTCAAGCTCGTCGAGGAACGCGACGTCGTCGCCCCCTTCGGCGCCAAGGCGATCAGCGCGGTCCCCGTCGTCACCGCCCCGGCCGCGGTCGCCGCGGCCGTACGCGCGGCGACGGGCCGCCCCGTCAACCGACTCCCGATCCGCCCGCAGGCGGCGGTGGGTGCGGGAGCGGTCTGAGTAGGCGTACTCATGCGGGTGTCACTGCCCGACAGTAATGTGTAGCCGGAAGTTACATGTGCCGTCGGGTGGTTGGGAGAGAGCAGTGAGGCGCGCGTGAGCCAGGATCCGTCGGGCGGCCTCGCCGCCGAACTGTCCTCCCTCAGGACGTTCAAGGGCCGCGTGGATGAACTCCTGAGGAACCTCGGCGAGTCCGAGGCGGCCCCGGAGCGCGTCGCAGACGTCCGGCTGACGGGCGCCCACCTGGGCACCGGCTTCAACGCCGCCCACGCGCTCTACGGCGCCTACAACGACGTGCACCAGCAGCTGGAATCGCTCGCCAAGCTGCTCGCCGACCAGATCGAGCTGCTCGGCCAGGCCGTGCATGGCTCCGGCACCGCGTATGCCGACACGGACGACGACCAGCGCGCCCGCATGTGGGAGATCCAGAACCGGATCAAGCAGCAGTACGACCCGGGGCGGGACCCTTACGCGGCGCACTCCGCTTCCGCTTCCGACGGCAAGGGGGGGCTGTGACCGTGACCGAATTCAACTCCCCTCTGATCAAGCCCTCTCCGGCCAACTCGCCCTTGGCCAACCCGGCCGACCCGCGCCGCCAGTTCCCTTCCCCCTTCGCGACGTACGACTTCACGTCGATTCCTCACGAGCAGCTCCTGGCGATGCTCGAGCCCGCGGACCCGAAGAAGGTCACCGACCTCGCCGGCCGCCTGGCGGATGCCTCCACCGCCATCAAGGAACTGGGCGTCGACCTCAAGCGGCACATGGACCGGGTCCACTGGCAGGGCGAGGGCGGCGATGCCTTCCGCGACTGGGGCTCCCGCATGTCCAACGCGACGCTCAGGCTGAGCCATTACGCGGAGAACGCGGGCACGTGGATGAACCACGCCGCGGCGACGCTCACCCAGGTCCACAACCAGATGCCGAAGTATTCGACGGCATCGAAGGCCACGGTCGACGCCTTCCTCAAGCCCAGCCGCCGAACATGCAGTACATCCAGAAGCCGGCCTTCGACGCCCCTGCCGTCGGCTCGGCTCCTTCGCAGAGCCAGGCTTACGCGGCGCAGAAGCGGCTGCACGACGACCATATGCGTGCGGCCGAGCTGATGAAGAAATTGGCGGAGTCTTACAACGCGTCTGGGGTGCAGCTGCTGAAGGCGGAGCTGCCTAATTTTCCACCGGCGCCGGGGCGGGTGATGCCGTCTCCTAAGCGGCAGATCATCGATTCCGAATACCTTCAGCCCGCTGGTGCGGGCGGTCCGCAGGGGCAAGCTCGTCAAGAGGCCGTCACCGGTTCGTCGCCTGGCTCTGTCGCATCGGCTTCCCGAGCGCCGAGCCAAGGCGCCATGGCGCAGCCATCGGCGAGTTACCCGGAGGCAGGGCACGCTGTCCCCCGGCTTCCTGAGGGCCATTCGACTACTGAGATCGACAGCCTGCCGACAGCGCCGACCGCGCCGCCGACGAGCGTGCCAGGCAGCTGGCCTCAAGGTGGTTCGGCGGACGGCACAGCGTCGCATTCAACACCTCCTGTGCCGACGCTGCCTCCTCCCGGACCGCGCCCTGTCGTGCCGGAGGTCGGCGTTCGCCCTCCCACGACTCGCCCGACGATGCCCGGGGGACCGGGGACGGTAGGCGCGCGACCCGCCCAACCTGTGCCGCGTATCTCCGACCCCGGAGTCGTCGGCGGTCGCCCGTTGCCTGCTCCTTCGGGGCGCCCCGTGGAGCCGCTCCCGCGTGGCACGGTCATCGGTACCGAACCCGGCCGGGGCGGGGGACGCCCTACGGGTTCCTACGGTCCTGGCGCTGTCGGAGGCGTTGGCCGGACGAGCCCAGGAGTGTCCGCGGGCGGGGCCTTTACACAAGGGGGCACTGGGCTGCCCCGCGGCGGCAGTGGCACTTCCGGCATGGCCCCCATGCATGGGGCGCCCGGTGCGGCGCCTCAGAAGCGGCGCGGAAGCCAGCGTCCTGACTATCTCGTCGAGGACGAGGAGACCTGGCGTCGGGGAGAGCGCCGTGTGGTTCCGCCAGTCATCGAGTGACCTCAGTTTCAAGGGGAATGTGCATGTGGGCCATGGAGAGCCGAGGACGCACCACGCTGCGAGCGGCGAGCTGGGCGCTCGGTTGCCTGCTCGTAGGTGTGGCGGCCGTACCGGCCCAGGCCGAGTCCGTTCGTTCGCAGCAGTGGCATCTCGATGCCATGCACGCTGACGAGATGTGGAAGGTGAGCACCGGCGAGGGTGTGACTGTCGCCGTGATCGACACCGGAGTGGACGACTCACTGCCGGATCTCCAGGGGCAGGTGCTCCAGGGCAAGGACTTCTCGAACCAGGCCGGCGGGGCCCATACCGATGCTGCCAACCACGGGACACAAATGGCCGCGTTGATCGTAGGAAAGGGGAAACGCTCGGATGGAAACGGATCCTTCGGACTTGCCCCTGGATCCAAGATCCTGCCACTGCGGGTCACCAACGGTACTGAGGCGCGGAACCAGGCTGAAGGTTCCGAGAACTTCTCCAAGACTGTGAGCGCAGCCATTCGCTACGCTGCCGACAGCGATGCGAAGATTCTCAACATCTCCATGGCAGACGAAGCGGACAGCGCGGAGCTCCAAGGAGCTGTGCAGTATGCCTTGGCCAAGGGAAAACTGATCTTTGCAGGCGTGGGCAACCACGGTGACAAGGCCAATGAAGTCCAATACCCGGCAGCCATTCCAGGTGTCGTGGGCGTAGCGGGCGTCGACCGGGATGGTACGGCGACCAAGGAATCCGAGCATGGCCCCCAGGTAGATCTCGCAGCCCCTGGCGAAGAAATCGTCACGGCATGTGCGGGCGGCACGCAGCTCTGCAAGGGCCACGGCACGAGCGCCGCCACCGCCCTCGCCTCCGCCTCCGCCGCCCTCCTCTGGTCCGTCCACCCCAACTGGACCGCCAACCAGATCACCCGTGTCCTCATCAACACGGCAGGCGGCCCCGAAAGCGGCAAGAAGCGCACGGACTTGATCGGCTACGGCGCCGTACGCCCCCGGATCGCCCTCAAGGACCCGGGCGATCCGGGACCGGCGGACGTGAACCCGATCGACGGTCCGGAATCCAAGTCCGCCGTCGGAAGCGTCCAGAAGCCGGCCGCTGCCCCCAAGGGCGACGACGGCCCGAACACCACCTGGATCGCGTGGGGAATCGGCGCCGCCGTCCTGCTGGGCGCGGCCGTCACCGCCCCCATCCTGATCGCCCGCCGTCGCGGGATCTGAATAAACTCACCTTTCGCATTTGTCCGTCCCACGGGGGGGGAGACCTCACGATGTCCGATGCCCGAATACGCCTGGCCTCAGCGGGAGGCGACGCCGGCACGCACAAGGCGAGCCAAAAGCCCTGGACCACGGCGGGGGGCGTCGCGGGTGAGCTGCACGAGGACATGAAGTCCGCTCTCACGGACCTCGAGCACGCCCACGACGGCATCAAGTCGGGAACGACAGGCTTCGCGAGCGCGGCGGCGCTGAGCGGAATACTCGGCGGCTGGGAAGACCGGCTCGGTGCCGTACGGGATGAATGCCACAAGCTCGATGGGAGCTTGAAGACCGCGGGGACGAAGTTCGGCGAGAACGACGTCAAGGTGGAGCAGTCGTTCGACGCGACGAAGTCGAAGATCGATGCCTACAGCCAGCCGAAGCAGGGGCACTGATCTCGATGGTCACGATCGACGAACTGACCAAGCTGGACAGATCCAAGTTCACCAAGGCCGCGGAAGCGTGGTCAAAGGTGAGCAACCGTGCCAGCACGGCGATGGGCCGAGTGGAAAGCCAGATGCTGGCCACGCTGCGTGGCACGCAGGAGGGTGACGCCGCGAAGACGTCCCTCAAGCAGCTGACCAGGCTGAGCAAGAACTACCAGTACATCCACGCCGAGTGCGGCCTGATACGAACCGCCCTGACCGGCCTGGCCGAAGAGCTGGAAGGCCCGCAGAACAAGCTGAAGCAGGCCCTCAAGGATGCCGAGGACCTGAAGTTCACTGTCAGCCCGGACGGTTCGGTCAAGTACCCGACGTCAGAGGCGACGAAGGTGCCGTTTCTCCAACAGCCGGCGCGGCCCGGCAACGTTCCGCTGATCGGGAAGCCGGACCCGAACCAGGCCAAGGCGCAAGAGATCGCGGACCGCATCACAACGGTGCTCCAGGAGGCGGCGGAGATAGACAACCGTTACGCCAAGGCACTTCGGAAGCTCAACACCAACGGCAAGCTGGACCAGACCGATTGGGCCGATGTGGACCGTGACATGAAGGACGTCCGGGCCGCGGCAGGCAAGCACTTCTCGGAAGACAAGATCCCCAAGGGTAAGTCTCCCAAGGAGAACGCCGACTGGTGGTTGAAGCGCACGCAGGCGGAAAGGGACGAATACGTCGCTCTGTACCCAGCCAGCATAGGAGCGCTTGACGGACTTCCGGCTGTTGTCCGCGATCAGGCCAACCGCCTGGTCCTCACGCAGGATCAGAGGGAAATTGACGAGCATCTGCGCGACCTCATAGGCCATGAGCCAAAGCAATATGAACGTAAGGCACGAGGTGAGTGGCGAGTCAGGGACGAGTGGAAGAAGTGGAAGAGGGAGAAGGAGCGTGTAGAAGGGGTCAAGGCAGGGATCGAGACACTCCAGGAGCGTTTCGTCAACACGACTTCCAAGGGTCTCCCGGAGCCGTTTCTGCTGAGATTCGATACGAATGGCCGCGGACACGCAGTCGTCGCCAACGGGAACCCCGACCTGGCCCAGCACACGGCTGTCTACGTGCCGGGTACCGGATCCCGTCTCGGGAAGATAGAGGACGGTCTGGGGCGTTCGGACAAGCTTTGGCGCACCAGTGCGGCTCTTGAACCCGATCGGACGATCTCGACTATTTCCTGGTACGGCTACGATGCGCCGCAGCGTGTGAAACAGGACGCCTCGCACAGCAGCTATGCGGATGACGCAGCGCCGACGCTCAACCAATTTTTCTCCGGCCTGCACGCCTCCCACGCCCCGGATGTCAGCCAGCACGTGACTGCTGTGGCGCACAGTTACGGCACCACGGTCGTCGGCTCGGCAGCACGTCAAGGAAACCTGGAGGCGGACGATGTCGTGTTCGCCGGAAGCCCTGGAGTCCAGGTCGGTCGCGCCTCTGAGATGGACGTTCCCAAGGGGCATGTGTGGAACGAGCATGCGCGTGAGGAGGATGACGATGTGGGCGACTGGGGCAAATACGTTCACGGCCACCGGGAGGGGCGGGACTTCATTATTCCAAATGATGCGAAATTCGGTGCTCAGCAGATGGATACAGACACGAAGGGGCACAGCGGTTACTGGGACTACCGCGAAGGTGAGAACGGGCGGCCGGATAAGCCGAGCCTGAGTATCGAGAACCAAGGGAAAGTTATTGTAGGGCAGTACGACGAGGTGAAGCTTAAGTGACGGCCGTACGGTTCAAAGGAAAGAGCTGGGGTCCGGTGCGCTGGGGCGCGGCGATTTCACTGGCTGCAGTGTGCGTTTCGGGGTGTGGGAGCATGAACGAGAAGAGCGAAGCGCGTGAGACAAGCGCTGCTTCCGAGGATGTGCAGATGATGCACCCGAAGGACGCGGGGGCGTTGGTCAGTCGCTTGTCCAGTGCGGTTCTTGACGTCACACAACTACGTGGCGAGGTGACGCCCGGGGGGCCGGCGGCCGTCTCCTTCGACCAGAGCGACGGAAATTACTCCATGCAGCATGACTGGTCGATTTGGAAGCTCTCGCCGGATGAGTTGACTCAAGGGTTCCAAAGGCTTCGTGAGGGGCTTCCCAAAAACGGCTGGCGTGTCACTCATTACGGTCCTGCCAACTCCAAGGCGCGGCAGCTTGAGATCGAGGCTGTGCATGAGAAGGACGGAGTCTCGCTCTCTGCTGAACTCTTGATCAGGAGCACTCGGCAAGGGGGTGCGGCGGGAGCCTCGAAGACTGACCTGATTAAGTTCGCTATGGTGTCGCCCACTTACCGTGCACCGCAAGGAGTCGACGCCCGCAAGTACTAAGTGGCTGCTCCGGGAGTGCAGCTCGCCCCGGCGTTCGGGGAGGAGGGGAATACGAGGCCCGCGTACGGATACCTACGCCCCGATCAGCGGTTACTTATTCGGTCCTCGACGAGGGCCGCGATGAAGGATGTCCAGGCGCGCGGCGGGAGTGTGAGTATTGGGCCTTGCGGGTCTTTGCTGTCCCGTATGGGGACGACGCCGTGGGCGGCGACGGATTTCGGTGCCCAGTCGACGCACATTCCGCCCTCACCGCTGCTGTAGCTCGATTTGGTCCATTCCATGCTGGAGAGGTCGAGTGCGCTGCTCATCCTGAGAGTTCCTCCATCACGTCTCGTAGTCTCACCACGGTCTTTTCCGGCGAGAGAGCGTCGGCACGTAGCCGCTCGTAGAGCTGGCCGGCTCGCGTCACCTTTGAGGCCGAGTCGACGACTCGGCCCATGCCTTGCGCCTCGGTGTAGAGGGCGTCGGGTTCCTCTTCGAATCTGAGCAGCGTGAAGCTCTCACCCGTCGGGGGTGCGCCCGCGTCGAACGGGAGCATTTGAAGGGTGACATGGGGCGACTCCGCGGCCTCCACCAGGTGTGCCATCTGCTCGCGCATGACGGCCGGACCGCCGACCGCACGCCGCAGGCATGATTCGTCCAGGATCACCCATAGGAGCGGAGGCGCGCTTCTGTCCAGCACGTTTCGTCGCTGCAACCTCGCTTGGGCCTTCTCCGCTGTCGCCTCCGGGTCGTCACGCGGATACGCGGCTCGGAAGAGGGCGCGTGCGTAGTTCTCCGTCTGCAAGATGCCCATGATGAGGTATGAGCTGAAGTCGAGGATTTCCTTCGCCTTCGCTTCGAGTTCGAGGTAAGGCAGGAACCACTCGGGGTGCCGCCCCCGCCGTGACGTCCGCTCCCACAGTCGCGTGAACGTGCCCGGCGTACCGAAGACCTTGTCGCAATGCGCGGCGAATTCGGGGCTGCCGATGCGGTCCCCCTTTTCCACCATGGCCACGTACGACTGCCCGTATTGCATCCCCGCGCCCAGCTCGCGCTGGCTCATGCCGCGCTGCGTGCGCCATTCGCGGACTTCGTCACCGTAAGGTGAACCCGAACTGTTGGACGACTTGGGCAAGGTCCAACGCCCCTTCCACCACAGGCCAGTTGTGATGCTCTCAACTCTGTCGTCCGGGCCGCGCGCAGGCAACTCTGGTCGCTCGACGGTTGCTCGGCAAGGAGGTTCGGATGACGGTGATGACCTATCGCCCAGGGGTTCATGTGGTGGACACGCAGTGTGGGGAAGTCGGTGAGCTTGTGGGTGCCGATGAGCGTGGGGTGCGGCTTCGGGCGCCCGGTGGAGGGGGCGAGTGGTGTGCCCGGCCGGACGCGCTTCGGCTCGCTCGGGCCGAGGAGCTGAAGCGGGGCCGTGGGGAGTGGGCGGCGTGCTGATTCCTCCGATGATGCCCCCGACGTTCGTTCCTCTGCCGCACACAGGCGGGCCGCCTGCCGCGCCCCGGAAGTGGGAGCCGCCCTGCGCCCGGTGCGTGGATCTGGTCACGGCCCTCCAGGTGCGGCAGCACGGCGGCGGCATCGCGGGCGTCCGGCGGGAGATCGTCGCGCATTTCGACGCGGACCATGCCGAGCAGTAGCGGTCGTGGCCCGCTGGGCCCCGTGGACGAATAGCCGTGGCGCCCTCACGGGGCGCCATGCGAATGACGAGGCGTCCCCCCCCTGCCTACCGCCTCGAATACTCCACTACGCACGCCACCGCGAGAATCAAGCCCGCGACCCCGATCCCTGCCAGAGCGAGAATTTCGAGTACCCCCGCCCCGTCCAGCACCGCTCGGATCGACCCAGCACAGCCGCCGACCGATGCGCACACTCCGAGAACGAGCGCGCGATGCCCCATGAATGCCGCCCCTCGTCCGCGTCGGCCGTGTCTCATCGGGATATCTCGCTCACCACGGCCCACGCCACAACGAGCAGCAGCATCGCGCCCATCCAAGCGAACGGCGCCGCCGCCCGGCGCGAGCACAGTCCCCAGGTGCCGAGTATCGCGGCCGTCGGGGCGGCGAGTACGGGGACGAAGACGACGGTCCGCTGGACCGCCAGGGAACAGATGGGCTGGGTATCGCCCTCGTAGCAGCCGTCACTCCCCATCACCGCGATGGGGAGTACGCAGAAGGTGAACGCCGCGAACAGCCAAAGGACGGCCCCGCCGAGGAATTTGGCGGCCAGGCTCGTCGGCGGCTGCGGCTGCGGCTGCGGCGGCGGCGGCTGCGGCGGCAGCGGTGGCAGCGGTGGGGCGTCAGTCGTCAACGTCATGCCTCCGACGCTAGGCGCACCCCAAATGCCGCACATCCGTGCGGATACCTGAGTATCCGTACGCATGGCACTCTGAACCCATGGACGAACAGTCGTGGCGCCCCCACGCCCTGCCCGGCGAGCCGTATCACACCACCGATACGTGCAGCGGGTGCGGATCGGTCGTGCAGGGGATTCACGGGCGGTGGACGTGCCCCAACTGCGGGGCGTGCAGTCCTTATCAGGAGCCGCCCGAGGGGTGGGCCACGGAGATCACTCCGGAGGAGCTGGCCACCAATACCGTGGGCTACGACGGATAGGCGTCGCTCAGCCCCTGGAGCAGCCACACCACGAAGCCGAGTGTCGGGACGGTGATGGCGGCCCCGAGGATCAGGCCGGTGAGGGCCATGCGGCCGTTCCTCGCCTCGCCGCGTCTCGCCCTGCCGACGCCGACCGAACCGCAGATGATGGCGGCGGTGCCGACGGGGATGGCGAGCAGGAATCCGCCGACCATGCTGGTCATCAGGAGCGCCATCAGGCTGAGGACCAGGGCCGCTACCCCCGCGCCGTCGCGGTCGTGCGGGGAAGGCAGGCTCTGGTGGGCGGGGAACATGGCGCGCTTGGTCATGTCCGGACCGTACGGCCGGCGGAAAGCGGCCGGCATCCGTACGCGTACTCACCCTCACCGCATACGGTGCTCAGAGGCCGTGACCGGAATCGAACCGGCGTAACTCGCTTTGCAGGCGAGTCCCTCAACCACTCGGGCACACGGCCAAGTTGTGCGTTGTCTTGACCATAGGCGGCTGCCGTCGGTGGGGACAATGGGTGCAATGCGACTGACACACCGTGTTCATCCGGCATCGGAAGCCGCATCGGACGCCAGGAATTCCTCCACCAGGGGGCGGAACAGATCCGGCTCGTCCACCCAGGGGTAGTGGCCGACCTCGTGCAGGGGGCGCAGGACCGCCTCGGGGAAGGAGGACGCGACGAATTCGCCCGCGCGCATGCCCGTGACCGCGTCGCGGTCGCCGGTGATGACCAGCACCGGGCAGCGGACCTCGCGGAGGCGGTCGAGCAGGGCCTGGCGGGCCGGTTCGTCGATGCCCTGCCAGAAGCCGGCGCGGGGGACCGGGTTCAGCTGGTCGCCTTCCGTGGCGGCGTGTGCGCGCTGGGGGGCGTCCCAGCGGCCGTACGCCATGGGGGCCGCGCGTCGCAGCAGGTCGCGGACCTCGCCCAGGTCGGAGGTCGTGGGGAGGGTGTGCACGGCGACGTACGCGTCCGTCCACCAGTCCTCCGTGGCGCGGGCCTCGAAGATCTGCTCGGCGTCGTCGGGCAGCTCGCCCTGGAGGCGGGAGCCGGGGGTGACCAGGATCAGGCGGCTGAGCCGCTCGGCGTGGGCCGCTGCGTACGCCTGGGCCGTCGCGCACCCGGCGTCGTGGGCGAGCAGGGCGAACCGCTCCAGGCCGAGGTGGCGGCGGAGCGCCTCCAAATCCTCCGCGAGGGCGGGGAAGGCGTAGCCGCCCGGGTCGGGGGAGGGCGGCGAGGCGCCGGTGCCGCGGCTGTCGGGGATCACGAGGGTGTGGCGGGCGTCGAGCCCGCCGAGGTCGCCGAGGTAGGCGGCGTCCCGCCCCGGCCCGCCGGCGAGGCAGACGACGGTCTCGCCGCCGCCTCCGTCCCGGGCCGGAAGAACGCGGTACGCCTGCTCCGTCGAGTCGTACGAGGTGTAGTGCCGCACGAGTCCACCTTGCCCCAATAGTCCGTCGATAGTCCGCCCCCAGCCCCTCGACGGTCTGTCGATCCAGAAGTGACTACCCGCTCACTCCCCTGCTCCCCCAAATTCCGCTTATGATTCCCGTGTGTTCGACACCCGGCACATCAGAACGTTCCACGCGGTGGTCACGGCCGGGTCGTACTCCGCGGCCGCTCGCGAGCTCGGTTACACCCAGCCCGCGATCACCCAGCAGATCAAGGCGCTGGAGCGCGCGGTGGGCACGCCGCTCTTCGTGCGCGCGGGCCGCGGGATGCGGCTGACGGAGGCCGGCGAGGCGCTCACCCGGCACGCGGAGACGATCCTCGACAGCCTGACGGCCGCGCAGCAGCAGATGAGTTCGCTGACCCGGCTGCGTGCCGGGCGGGTGCGGGTCTGCGCGTTCCCCAGCGCGAGCGCGACCCTGATACCGGAGGCGCTGGCCCGGCTCGCCGCCGACCACCCGGGCGTGCGGGTCGAGCTGCTGGAGGGCGAGCCGCCCGAGTCGATCCGCCGCCTCGTGCGCGGCGAGTGCGACATCACGCTCGCCTTCACCTATCCCGGCCTGCACGAAGAGGTGCCGGAGGAGGTCGTCGAGATACGGCTGATGGAGGATCAGCTGACGGTGCTGATGCCCACCGGGCACCACCTCGCCCGCCGCCGCGCCGTCAAGCTCGCCGACCTGGCGGAGGAGCGCTGGATCGCCGGCTGCCTGCGCTGCCGCACCAACTTCCTGCACGAGTGCGCCGAGCTGGGCTTCGCCCCCGACATCGCCTTCACCACCGACGACAACCTCGTGGTGCAGTCGCTGGTCGCCGAGGGGCTGGGCGTCGCCATGATGCCGGGCCTTGTGCTGTCCTTCCTCCGCCACGACAAGATCACCGGGCGGGCGCTGGACCCGGCCTCGCGCCGTCAGGTCTCGGCGTACGTGCTCCGCGAGCACCTGCGCGTCCCGGCGACGGCGCTCGTGCTGGACGAGCTGAAGGCGGTCGCGGCCCGCCGCGTCGGCTGCTGAGCCCGCAGATGTATAAGCGGGAGTGAGGCTCCCGTCAACAAACTGTCGTTGGACCGATGGATCACACCGTCCGACGCTGCACATATGACCACACCCACCGTAGCCCCCACGACCGCGCGCATCGACCAGCTCGTCGACGACGTACGCGAGGCCGTGGGCCGCGGCCTGCCGCCCGACACGACGGCATACCTCGTCGGCGAGCGGCTCGCGGCCCACCTCGGCTCCCCCGACCTGCTCACCCCCGAGCAGCGCGAGGGCGACCCCGACCACTACCGGCAGCACCTCCTGCACGCCGAGCACGACGGCAGCTTCTCGATCGTCGCGCTCGTCTGGCTGCCCGGCCAGGAGACGTGCGTCCACGACCATGTGTCCTGGTGCGTCACGGGAGTTCACGAGGGCACGGAGAGCGAGCGCCGCTACCGCCTCGTCCCCGACGGCACCACGGCCCGTCTCGTCGCGACCGAGGACGTGGTCAACGCCCAGGGCGACGTCTGCGGCTTCGCGCCGCCCGGCGACATCCACCGGGTGCGCAACTCCTGTTCGTCCACCGCCATCTCGATCCACATCTACGGAGCCGACATCTCCCGCCTGGGCAGCAGCGTCCGCCGCGTCTACGACCTCCCGGCCGACGAACTCTGATGGCCCTGGACACCCCCCGTACGAAGGCGGGCACGCGACCGGGCGGTCCGCCCGCCACCCCGGCGAGGAGCGGGATCCCGGGCACGGACAGGCTCCCGGGCAAGGACAAGCTTCCCGGGCTGGCCATGGCCGCCGCCGGTGTGGCCGTGGCCTGGGCCGTCCACCGGCTCGCACCCGCGGTCCCCATGCTCACCGCGGCCGTCGTGCTCGGCATCGCGGCCGCGCACACCCCCGGCGTACGGGCCCGGGTGCGCGGGGCGGCCCGGCCGGGGCTGACGCTGGCCGGCAAGCGGCTGATGCGCGTCGGCGTCGTGCTCCTCGGCCTCAAGCTGAGCGTCGGCGACGTGCTCGGGCTCGGCTGGGCCACCGTCGCGATGGTGGTCGCGGTCGTGGCGGCCACGTTCTTCGGGACGCTGTGGCTCGGACGGCGGCTGGGGCTGCGCGGTGACCAGCCGCTGCTGATCGCCACCGGCTATTCCATCTGCGGCGCCTCCGCGATCGGCGCCGTCAGCGAGGTGTCGGGCAGCGACGAGGAGGACGTGGCGACCTCCGTCGCGCTGGTGACGCTGTGCGGCACGCTCGCCATCGCCGTGCTCCCGCTGCTCCACCACCCGCTCGGGCTGGACGACGCGCAGTTCGGCCGCTGGGTCGGCGCGGGGGTGCACGACGTCGGGCAGGTCGTGGCCACCGCGCAGACCGCGGGACCCGAGGCGCTCACCGACGCGGTCCTCGTCAAGCTGATGCGGGTCGCGCTGCTCGCGCCGCTCGTCGCGGCCGTGGCGGTGTCCATGCGGCGCCGCCGGGCGCACGACCCGGCGGCGGGCACCGGCAAGCGGCCCGCGCTGGTGCCCCTCTTCGTCCTCGGCTTCCTGGCGATGGTCGGCGTGCGCACCACCGGCCTGGTGCCGGGCGGGGCGCTCGACCTCGCGCAGCACGTGCAGGAACTGCTGCTCGCCGCCGCCCTGTTCGGCCTCGGCAGCGCGGTGCACCTGCCCACGCTGACGCGCACCGGCGGCCGGGTCGCGGCGCTGGGCCTGTGCTCGTGGGCGGTGATCGCGGGGGCGTCGTACGGGGGAGTGCTGCTCACCACCTAGCCGTGGCGTTCACGAGAAGGCGGGGCCCGGCCCATTGACCAACAGTGTCCGTGTGCCGGGCCCCGCCGCGTTCGCCGGGGTGACTACGAGCCGTAGAGCTCGGTCATCTCGGTGATCTTGTTGTCCGGGCCCACCGCCACGTCGTAGTAGTTCTGTCCGGCGCAGTATTCGTCGCTCTTCTGCTTCGACTGCCCGCTGTCGTACTGCTTGTGGTCCGGGTCCGCGCACTCCTTGACGTGGCCGATCCCGGAGAGGGTCGTGCCGGTGTTGGCCGCCGGGCGGGCCTCGGGGCCGTTCTTGCCGATGACGGTCACCTTGGCCTGGGGGTCGAAGGAGTAGGTCTTCGTCGGGCCGTCGGGGCGGTAGAAGGCGCCCTCGTCCATCTTGGTGTTGCAGGACACCTTGGCGTCCTGCGCGATGACGTTGGCCATCGCGCCCTCGACGTGGTCGACCCGGACGAGCTTGTGGCCCTTGGGCAGCGGGCCGCAGGGGTCCTTGGACCTGCCGCTGTCCGCCGGCCCGGCGGGAGCGGCGCTCCGCGCCGGGGACGCGGACGAGGACGGACCGGAAGAAGCCTTGCCCCCGTCGTCCGGCCCGCAGGCGGTCAGGGTGAGTGCGCCGGAGACGACCAGCGCGGCGGCGAGTGCGTGCCGAATGGAAATGGTGTTCCCCCATGTGCTGCGACCGGCCCCGTGGCCGGGCGTGAAGATGCGGGTCCGCCCGCCGGGCGCGCGGCGCCACGGTCGGTGACCTGGCCGGATTCTATCGCCATGTACATGACTGCCAGTGCGCGTTCCCGCCATGGTCATCGGGCATGGAATCCAGGACCAAAGACGGAGTGGATCTGGTTCCCGCGACAGGTGTCATTTCCTGTTTCGGTTCTTACTCTGAGGGGATGACAGCTGCCGAATCCGCTGACGCCCTCACCGCAGCCGAATCCATAACCACCGGATCCGTACCCACGAAATCCACGACCGCCGGCTCCACGAACGCCGGATCCACCGACCCCGCACCGGACGCGGAGCAGGGCGTCCTCGGACGCGCCTACCGGGCGCTGACGTTCGGCATCATCTCCGTCGTCTCCCTCATCGCCTTCGAGGCGAGCGCGGTCAACACCGCGATGCCCGTCGCGGCCCGGGCCCTCGACGGCGTCGGGCTCTACGCCTTCTCCTTCTCCGCGTTCTTCACCGCGAGCCTGTTCGCGATGACCCTGTCGGGGGAGTGGTGCGACCGCGCGGGCCCGCTGGCACCCCTCTTCACGGGGATCGCCGCCTTCGGCACCGGACTCGTCGTCGCGGGCTCGGCGCAGCGGATGTGGATGTTCGTCGCGGGCCGCGGCATCCAGGGCGTCGGCGGCGGCCTGGTCCTCGTCGCGCTGTACGTCGTGGTGGGCCGCGCCTACCCCGAGCGGCTGCGGCCCTCGATCGTCGCCGCTTTCTCCGCCGCCTGGGTCGTACCCGTGATCGTCGGCCCGCTGCTGGCGGGCACCGTCACCGAACACCTCGGCTGGCGCTGGGTGTTCCTCTCCATCCCCGTGCTGATCCTGCTGCCGCTCGCCGTGATGCTGCCCGCCCTGCGGGCGCTCCCCACAGGCGAGCGCGCCCCCGCCATGGACCGCCGCCGCATCCTGCTGGCCCTCGCCGTCGCGGCGGGCGCGGGCCTCCTCCAGTACGCCGGGCAGGACCTGCGCTGGGTGGCGCTCGTCCCGGCAGCCGCCGGACTCACCCTGCTCGCCCCCGCCGTCCTGCGGCTGCTGCCGCGGGGCACCCTGCGCGCCGCCCGCGGACTGCCGTCCGTCGTCCTGCTGCGCGGCATCGCCGCGGGCGCCTTCCTCGGCACGGAGAGCTTCGTCCCGCTGATGCTGGTGACCGAACGCGGCATGTCCGCCACGATGGCCGGGCTCTCCCTCACCGGCGGCGGCCTGACCTGGGCCCTCGGCTCGTACACCCAGAGCCGCCCGCGCCTGGAACCCCACCGCGAACGCCTGATGACGCTCGGCATGCTGCTCGTCGCCACCGCCGTCGCCCTCGTGTCGACCGCGCTGATCGACGGCGTGCCCGCGTGGATCGTCGCCGCCTCGTGGATCATCGGCGGCTACGGCATGGGCCTGACGATCTCCGGCGGCAGCGTGCTGCTCCTCAAGCTCTCCCGGCCCGGCGAGGAGGGGGCCGACGCGGCCTCCCTCCAGATCTCCGACGCGCTCGGCAACATCACCCTCGTCGGCATCGGCGGCGTCCTCTTCGCGGCCCTGGGCGGCGGCGCCGGCGGCGAGGTGGCCGCGCCGCACGCCGCCTTCGTCGTGGTCTTCCTCACGATGGCGGCCGCCGCCCTCGTCGGCGCGTACGTGACGACACGGCTGCGGCCGCGGACCTGAGCGCTCCGCCGGGAGTGCGGTCCTGTCTCCGCGGGCCGACTGTGGCTGGTCGCGCGGTTCCCCGCGCCCCTGCCGGGGCGCGGTGCCGCGCTGGACTTCGGCAGGCCCGCTCAGGGGCTCTCTCCCGCCCCGCCCCGCCCGTCCTTCGCCCGGCGAGCGGATTGTGAGCTCGGTCCCACCGCCGGGTGAGGGCGGGTCGTCCCTCCCGGGTTCCGCCGCGGACGCGGGTAGGCTGACGCGGTTGCCGATTCGCCGAGCCAGCCGACGGAGACCGTGACTACCACCACAGCCGCCAATCACCACCTCTCGCCCGCCTTCCCCGGCCGGGCGCCTTGGGGTACCGCGAACAAGCTGCGCGCCTGGCAGGAGGGCGCGATGGGGAAGTACATCCAGGAACAGCCGCGCGACTTCCTCGCCGTCGCGACCCCGGGCGCCGGGAAGACCACCTTCGCGCTCACCCTCGCCTCCTGGCTGCTGCACCACCACGTGGTCCAGCAGGTGACCGTCGTCGCCCCCACCGAGCACCTCAAGAAGCAGTGGGCGGAGGCCGCCGCCCGCATAGGCATCAAGCTCGACCCCGAATACAGCGCGGGCCCCCTCGGCCGCGAGTACCACGGCGTCGCCGTGACCTACGCCGGCGTGGGCGTGCGTCCCATGCTCCACCGCAACCGCTGCGAGCAGCGCAAGACCCTCGTCATCCTCGACGAGATCCACCACGCCGGTGACTCCAAGTCCTGGGGCGAGGCGTGCATGGAGGCGTTCGAGCCCGCGACCCGGCGGCTCGCGCTGACCGGCACGCCCTTCCGCTCGGACACCAACCCCATCCCCTTCGTCACCTACGAAGAGGGCAACGACGGCATCCGCCGCTCCGCCGCCGACTACACCTACGGCTACGGCAACGCGCTGGCCGACGGCGTCGTCCGGCCGGTCATCTTCCTCTCCTACAGCGGCAACATGCGCTGGCGCACCAAGGCGGGCGACGAGCTGGAGGCGCGCCTCGGCGAGCCGATGACCAAGGACGCCGTCTCCCAGGCGTGGCGCACGGCCCTGGACCCGCGCGGCGACTGGATGCCGAACGTGCTGCGCGCCGCCGACCGCCGCCTCAGCGAGGTCCGCAAGGCCATACCGGACGCCGGCGCCCTCGTCATCGCCTCCGACCAGGAGTCGGCCCGCGCCTACGCCAAGCTCATCCGCGAGATCACCGGCGAGGGCGCCACGCTCGTGCTCTCCGACGACAGCGGTGCCTCGCAGCGCATCGACGACTTCTCGCAGTCCGACGCCCGCTGGATGGTCGCCGTCCGCATGGTGTCCGAGGGCGTGGACGTGCCGCGCCTCGCGGTTGGCGTCTACGCGACGACGATCTCCACCCCGCTCTTCTTCGCCCAGGCCGTCGGCCGCTTCGTGCGCTCCCGGCGGCGCGGCGAGACCGCCTCCGTCTTCGTGCCGACCATCCCCACGCTGCTGACCTTCGCCAACGAGATGGAGGTCGAGCGCGACCACGTCCTCGACAAGCCGAAGAAGGACGGCGAGGAGGACCCGTACGCCGAGTCCGAGAAGGAGCTGGCCGAGGCCGAGCGGCAGCAGGACGAGGACACCGGCGAGGACGACCAGCTGTCCTTCGAGGCGCTGGAGTCCGACGCGGTCTTCGACCGGGTGCTCTACGACGGCGCCGAGTTCGGCATGCAGGCGCACGCGGGCAGCGAGGAGGAGCAGGACTATCTCGGCATCCCCGGCCTGCTCGAACCCGACCAGGTGCAGATGCTGCTCCAGAAGCGGCAGGCCCGGCAGATCGCGCACAGCCGCAAGAAGCCGGACGCCGAGGTCGACCTCCTCGAACTCCCCGCCGAGCGGCGCCCCGTGGTCACCCACAAGGAACTCCTCGAACTCCGCAAGCAGCTCAACTCCCTCGTCGGCGCCTACGTCCACCAGAGCGGCAAGCCGCACGGTGTGGTCCACACCGAACTGCGGCGGGTCTGCGGCGGCCCGCCGAGCGCGGAGGCGACGGCGGGGCAGCTCAACGAGCGCATCCGTAAGGTGCGGGAGTGGGCGACGCGGATGAAGTAGGCGGTTGTTGACGCCTGCGGCGGGCTTTTGTTTCCCCTGCCCCGCCCCTTCCCGCAGCATCTGATGCGCGGCTCCGCCGCGGCCGGGGCTCCGCCCCGGACCCGTGCCCGGGTGCGGCTTGAGTGCTCCCCCAGCTACCGCTGGGAGGTGCCCCCAGCGGCGCTTTGTTCCCCTGCCCCGCCCCTTCCCGAAACTGGGGCTTCGCCCCAGACCCCGCAACACGGCTTCGCCGCGTTGTCCTCAAACTCCCCCAGCTACCGCTGGGAGGTGCCCCCAACGGGCTGGATTGCACGGACCGTGGGTTCGTAGCCTGCGGGCCGCAGGTTTGCGGGCTACGGTCCGCATATCCAGCCCGTTGGGGGCACCTCTGGGGGCACCCCCGGACGGAGTCTGGGGGAGGTAGCTGGGGGAGTTTGAGGACGCGCCCGCAGGGCGCTCTCCGCCGCAGGCGGCGAACCGGCCCGCAGCCGGGGGTCTGGGGCACGCACCCCCCACGCGGCGGAGCCGCACATCAGACGCAGCCGGGAGGGGGCGGGGCTGGGGAAAGAAAACCCCGGGACGGTGTCCGAATACTGGAATCCACCCCCCGGTATTCGTAAAGACAGCCCACACTGCCCGGATGTTGGGCAGACTCTTCCGCTGAGCGGACCGGCGGCGCTACCGTGCCGGTCACGCACACGCCCCGTGGCAGCGCCGCCGCGGAGCGCAGCCGGTGCCATGAGACAAGCGGCCGGCGGCCTCTCCTCGCGCGCTGCCGGACGGGACCGGTGGCGCATCCCACCGCGACGGCGGGCCGCCACTCATCGGAGGAGGGGCGTCGTGACCGCGGAAACCTCGCAGACGCTCGACAGAGGACTGCGTGTCCTGAAACTGCTCGCCGACACCGATCACGGTCTGACCGTCACCGAGCTCTCCACCAAGCTCGGCGTCAACCGCACGGTTGTCTATCGACTGCTCGCCACACTGGAGCAGCACGCGCTCGTGCGCCGCGACATCGGCGGCCGCGCACGGGTCGGACTGGGGGTGCTGCGGCTCGGCCGCCAGGTCCATCCGCTGGTACGGGAAGCGGCGCTGCCCGCGCTGCGGTCGCTGGCCGAGGACATCGGTGCCACGGCCCACCTGACCCTGGTCGACGGCACCGAGGCCCTGGCCGTGGCCGTCGTCGAACCGACGTGGACGGATTACCACGTGGCCTATCGCGCCGGTTTCCGCCATCCCCTGGACCGCGGGGCGGCGGGCCGCGCCATACTCGCCGCGCGCCGCGGGGAGGCGGACAACCCCGGATACGCCCTGACCCACGGTGAGCTGGAGGCCGGGGCGAGCGGGGCCGCGGCCCCGCTGCTCGGCGTCCTCGGCATCGAGGGCAGCGTCGGCGTGGTGATGCTCGCCGACTCGGTCCCGGACCGCGTGGGCCCACGCGTCATGGAAGCGGCGAAGGAGGTGGCGGACGCGCTTCGCTAGCGCGGGCGGCGGATTTCCTCGTCGCGGGTCCGCTTTCGGCCGCGGGCGCCGTCGGCCCGCGGCGGGCGTCCTCAATCTCCCCCAGACTCCGTCCAGGGGTGCCCCCAACGGGCTTGATTTCGGCTGGGGTGGGCGGGCCGCGGCTCGCTCACTTCCGGACCCCGAGGACCGGGCCCGCGGCGGAGCCCACCGCTGCGCCGCCGCCCGGCACACGGCAGGTAGATTCGGTCGCATGCTTGCTCCGACCAGCACCCGCGCGCGCCTGGCGATCTGCGCCGCACCCTTCGTCGCCCTGCTCGCCGTCGCCGCGTTCGTCCCCCTGCCCTTCTCCATCGCGCAGCCGGGGTCGACCGTGAACGTGCTCGGGACGGACGAGGGCAAGCCCGTGATCACCCTCAGCGGCGCCGACAGCCGGCGGACCACCGGGCAGCTGCGGATGACCACGATCCAGGCCACCGGGCCGCGCGTCGAGGTGAGCCTGAGCGATGTGATCAGTGGCTGGTTCCGTACGGACCGCGCGGTCATGCCGCACGACGCCGTCTACCCCGTCGGCGACTCCGACAAGGAGGTCGAGGCGCACAACACCGCCGAGATGAAGAAGTCGCAGGACTCCGCCTCCGCGGCAGCCCTGCGCTATCTCCACAAGTCCCCCGACCAGGTGCGGGTCGGACTCAGCCTCGCCGACGTCGGCGGACCCAGCGCGGGCCTGCTCTTCACCCTCGGGATCATCGACAAGCTCGACGGCGACGGCCGCGGCGGCGACCTCACCGGCGGCCGGACGATCGCGGGCACCGGCACGATCGAGCCGGACGGGACGGTGGGCGCGGTCGGTGGCGTCCCCCTGAAGACGCAGGCCGCGAAGCGGGACGGGGCGACGGTGTTTCTCGTGCCGCGGGGGGAGTGCTCGGATGCGGGGGCGAATTTGCCCGCGGGGCTTCGGTTGGTGCCGGTGGACAAGCTCGGCGACGCCGTGGCGTCGTTGAGGGATCTCGCTTCGGGGCGGGAGGACAAGGTGCCCAGCTGCTGAGGGGTGCGGTTCGCCTGCGGCGGGCTTTGTTCCCCTACCCCGCCCCTTCCCGAAACTGGGGGCAAGCCCCCAGACCCCCGAAGCACGCTTCGGGCGCGTCCTCAAACGCCGGACGGGCTGAATTGGCACCCACATCAGCCAAAATCAGCCCGTCCGGCGTTTGAGGACGCTCCCCCAGACTTCGTCCGGGGGGACCCCCAAGGGCGCTGGGGTCCGGGGTCTCCCCGGTTTCGGGAAGGGGCGGGGCAGGGGAACAAAAAGGGTCACCCCCTCCGGATGAACCCTTGCTCCACCAGCCAGTCCTTCGCCACGTCATGAGGGTCCTCGCCCTCCACGTCCACCCGGGCGTTCAACTCCCGCGCCACATCGTTCGTCAGCTTCGCCGTGATCGGGTCGAGCACCTCCCTGATCGCCGGATACTTCCGCATCGCCGCGCTGTTGATCTCCGGCGCCGCGTTGTAGTTGGGGAAGAAGCCCTTGTCGTCCTGTGTGACGAAGAGGTTCATGGCCTTGATCCGGCCGTCCGTCGTGAAGACCTCGCCGAACGTGCAGGAGCCGCCGCCGGAGACCTGGGTGTAGATGATCCCGCCGTCCATCTTCTGGATCCGGGAGGCGGGGACGCTCATGCCGTACGTCTTCGCCATGCCCGGCAGCCCGTCGTTGCGCGCCGCGAACTCGCTCTCCACGCAGAGCGACACCGCCGCCGGGTCGCGCTTCGACAGCCGGGCCACGTCGGAGAGGGTCCGCGTGCCGTAGCGCTTCTCGTTCGCCTGGTTCAGCGCCAGCGCGTACGTGTTGTTCAGGGCGGCCGGGGCGAGCCAGGTGAGGCCGTTCTTCGCGTCCGCGTCCACGACGGCCCGCCACTGCGCCCGCGGGTCGGCGATCGGGGTGTCGTGGCCGAGATAGGTGATCCAGGCGGTGCCGGTGTACTCGTACATCCCGTCCGCACCACCGGACTTGACCGCCTCGCGGGCGCCGATCGAGCCCTGGATGTTGGTGCGGTCGAGCACCTTCGCACCCGCCGCCTTGAAGGCCAGGCCCATGATCTGGCCGAGGACGATGTTCTCGCTGAAGTTCTTCGACGCCACGGTCAGATCGGCGCCCTTGAGCGGCAGGCCCTGCCCGATCGAGCCGGGCCGGACGTCGTCGACCATCGGGGAGCCGCTGGTCAGCCCGCAGCCGCCGAGGGTGAGGGGCAGCAGGAGCGCGCAGCCGAGTGCCGTCGCCGTGAGGCCCGTACGCCGTCTCGCCGTCATCACCTCAGCCACCCTCTTCCAGGCCGCGCGGCCGCAGCAGGATCTCGGCCAGGGACGCCAGCCAGTCCACGAGCAGTGCCAGGGCCACGGTCAGCACGGACCCCAGGACCAGCACCGGCATCCGCTGGTTGGTGATGCCGGACGCGATCAGGTCGCCGAGTCCGCCGCCCCCGCCGAAATAGGCGAGCGTCGCCGTGCCCACGTTGAGGACGAGCGCGGTGCGCACACCCGCGAGGATCAGCGGTACGGCCAGCGGGAGTTCGACCTTGCCCAGCACCCCGAGCGCGGACATCCCGATCCCGCGCGCGGCCTCCACCAGGGTCGGGTCGATGGCCCGCAGGCCCGCCATGGTGTTGGAGAGGACGGGCAGCACGGCGTAGATGACGATGCCGACGAGCGCGGCGCGCATCCCGATGCCCATCCAGATCACCAGCAGTGCCAGCAGGCCGATCGCGGGCGTGGCCTGGCCGATGTTGGCGACGGCCATCACGACGGGCGCGGCGCGGCGCACCCGGCGGCGGGTCAGCAGGATGCCGAGCGGGATGGCGATGATCAGGACGAAGAACGTCGAGACGACGGTGAGCACGACGTGCTGGCGCAGCCGCAGCCAGACGTTGCCGCCGGCGATCGAGTTCTGGGCGATGGAGTCGAGGGTCGTGCCCCGGAACCAGAGCCAGGTGGCGAACAGGACCGCGAAGATGATCACCGGAAGGACGGTCAGCTGCGGCCAGGTGAGGCGGCGGGCGGGGGAGGAGGACTTCTCCGGCGGCGAGCCGTGGTGGAGGCCGGGGTCGTCGAGCCCGCCGAGATCGTGCTCGCCACGATCCCGGAAAGCGACCCCACGGACCTCGTGCTCCCCTTCGGGCCGCCGGCCCTTGCCACGGGTCATGACGCCCACCTCCGGCCGTGAGGTCCGCACCACCGCTCCGCGGCGGTGTCCTCAATCGCCGGACGGGCTGGATGCGCCGCACCTGACCGCCCACATCCGGCACATCCAGCCCGTCCGGCGATTGAGGACAGGCCCGAAGGGCCTTCACCGCCGCAGGCGGAAAAAGGAGCCGGACCCGGCAACGCGCCGTCCCACTTCACGCCGTCTCCCCCGGCTCGCCCGGCGCCCCGCCCTCCTGCTCCTGGCGGGTCTGCTGCGCGCGCTGTTCCTCCAGCCGGTGCTGGTGTTCCACGGCGTCCAGGCGGTCCTCCTCCAGGAGTTCGTGCACGGAGTTCATGAGGGTCTCCATGTCCACCACCCCCTCGTACTCCCCGCGCCGCCCGGTCACCGCCACCCGCCCGGCGTTGTCGATGAGGACCGCCTCCAGCGCGTCGCGCAGGGTCGCGTCGCGGGTGACCGTGTCGTGCACCAGGGTCCCGGCCCGCGCCAGTGAGCCCTTGGCGCGCATCAGGTCGCCGCGGCGCAGCCACTTGTAGGGGCGGCTGTGCCGGTCGAGGAGCAGCACCTCGTTGGCCGTGCCGGTGCGCAGCTTGTCGAAGATGGACTGCAACGGGTCGTCGATCGTCGCGGTGGGGAAGGCGACCACGCCCACGTCCCGCACGCGCGTGAGGTTGAGCCGTTTGAGTGCCGCGCCCGCGCCGACGAAGCCGGAGACGAAGTCGTCGGCGGGGTTGGTGAGGATGGCCTCCGGGGTGTCGAACTGGGCGATGTGCGAGCGCTCGCGGAGCACCGCGATCCGGTCGCCGAGCTTGATGGCCTCGTCGAAGTCGTGGGTGACGAAGACGATCGTCTTGTGCAGTTCGTGCTGGAGCCGGATCAGCTCGTCCTGGAGGTGGTCGCGGGTGATCGGGTCGACGGCGCCGAAGGGCTCGTCCATCAGGAGGACGGGCGGGTCGGCGGCCAGCGCGCGGGCGACGCCCACGCGCTGCTGCTGGCCGCCGGAGAGCTGCCGCGGATAGCGGCCGCGGAACTCGCCGGGGTCCAGCCCGACCAGGTCGAGCATCTCCTCCACCCGGGCGCTGATGCGCGACTTCGGCCAGCCGGTCATCCTCGGCACGAGCGCGATGTTCTGCGCGACGGTCATGTGCGGGAAGAGGCCGGAGGACTGGATGGCGTAGCCGATCTTGCGGCGCAGCCGGACCGGGTCCATGTCGGTGACGTCCTCGTCGTCGATCCGGATCCGGCCGGACGTCGGCTCGATCAGCCGGTTGATCATCTTCATGGTGGTGGTCTTGCCGCAGCCGGAAGGGCCCACGAAGACCACCAGCTCACCGGCCTTGATCTCCATGTTGACGCAGTCGACGGCGGGCGCCGAGGTGCCCGGATAGCGCTTGGTGAGGTTCTCCAGCTGGATGGTGGCGCCCGAGGGCGCGCCGGCCGCGGAGGGCTCAGGCACGGATCCCCCTCGGAATGGTCAGGCGCCCGATCAGCACGTACGCGGCGTCGAAGAGCAGGGCGAGCACGACGATGCCGAGCGTCCCGGCCAGCACCTGGTTGAGCGCGTTGGCGCTGCCCAGGGAGGAGATGCCGCGGAAGATCTCGTTGCCCAGGCCGGGCCCGGAGGCGTACGCGGCGATGGCGGCGATCCCCATCAGCATCTGGGTGGCGACCCGGATGCCGGTGAGGATCGGCGGCCAGGCGAGCGGCAGCTCGATCCGGAACAGCCGGGCGAGCCGCGACATGCCGATGCCCTTCGCCGCGTCGACCAGCGAGGGATCCACCCCGCGCAGCCCCACGACGGCGTTGCGGACGATCGGCAGCAGGCCGTAGAGCACCAGGGCGGTGACCGTGGGCGCCACGCCGAGGCCGGTGACCGGGATCAGCAGGCCGATCAGGGCCAGGGAGGGGATGGTCAGCAGGGTCGCGGTCGCGGTGACCGCGAGGGCGCCGGCCCATTCGCTGCGGTAGGTGAGCACGCCGATCGTCACCCCGATCACCGTGGCCACCACCATGCACTGGAAGACGGCGCTCGCGTGCTGATACGTATCGGCCAGCAGCTGTGCGTGCCGGTTGCCGACGTACTTCCAGAAGCTCACCCGCTCACTCCTCGCCATCGCCGTGCCCGGTCGCCGGGGAGACCGGGAGAGCCGTCGCCGAAAAGCCGCGTCAGGGCCGGTACGGGTCCTCCGACGCCTGTTTCACCAGGGGGATGATCCGCAGGGGAACCGCGTTCTCCATCACGATCGCCGTGGAAGCCCGGACAATGCCATCAAAACCCACAACCCGGTCGATCACATGCTGGAGGTCGGCGTTCGAGCGTGCGACCAGGCGGCAGAGCATGTCGCCGTGCCCGGTCGTGGTGTGGAGTTCCAGCACCTCCGGAACCGTCGCCAGATGGGTCCGCACGTCCGCGCCCTGCCCCTGCTTGATCTCCAGGGTCGCGAAGGCGGTGACGGGATACCCGAGCGCCGCCGGGTCCACGTCGGGCCCGAACCCCCGGATCACCCCCTGTGCCTGCAAGCGGTCGAGCCTCGCTTGCACCGTACCGCGGGCGACTCCCAGGCGGCGAGAGGCTTCGAGCACCCCGATGCGCGGTTCCTCGGCGAGCAGCTCGATGAGCCTGCCGTCCAAACGATCGATCGCCATGGCCGCCTCCCTGTGGTCATCGTGTACAGAACGTCCGGCGTTACCGCACGTACGCTATGCAGCCTGCCCAGTGAATACGCGAACTATTGCGCACCTTGTGGATCGGCGGGAACCTGCGGCCATGACACAGACCACGGATCACACCCTTCACACCGCTCGGCAGGCCGACCCCTTCCCGGTCAAGGGCATGGACGCGGTGGTCTTCGCCGTCGGCAACGCCAAGCAGGCCGCGCACTACTACTCCACCGCCTTCGGGATGAAGCGCGTCGCCTACTCCGGACCGGAGAACGGCAGCCGTGAGACCGCGAGTTACGTCCTGGAGTCCGGCGGCGCCCGCTTCGTCTTCACCTCCGTCATCAAGGCGTCCACCGACCACGGCCGCTTCCTCGCCGAGCACGTCGCCGAGCACGGCGACGGCGTCGTGGACCTGGCCATCGAGGTGCCCGACGCGCGCGCCGCGTACGCCTACGCCGTCGAGCACGGCGCCACGGGCGTCAAGCAGCCGTACGAGCTCACCGACGAGCACGGCACGGTCGTCCTCGCCACGATCGCCACCTACGGCAAGACCGTCCACACCCTGGTCGACCGCTCCGGCTACACCGGCCCCTACCTCCCCGGCTTCGAGGCCGCCGAGCCGATCGTGGAGCCCGGCCCGCGCCGCTTCCAGGCCATCGACCACTGCGTCGGCAACGTCGAACTCGGCAAGATGGACGAGTGGGTGGCGTTCTACAACAACGTCATGGGCTTCACCAACATGAAGGAGTTCGTGGGCGACGACATCGCCACCGAATACTCCGCGCTCATGTCGAAGGTCGTCGCGGACGGCACCCGCAAGGTGAAGTTCCCGCTCAACGAGCCCGCGATCGCCAAGAAGAAGTCGCAGATCGACGAGTACCTCGAGTTCTACGGCGGCCCCGGCGTGCAGCACATCGCGCTCGCCACGAACGACATCGTCGCGACCGTACGCGCCATGCGGGCCTCCGGCGTCCAGTTCCTGGACACCCCCGACTCCTACTACGACACCCTCGGCGACTGGGCGGGCGAGACGCGCGTCCCCGTCGAGACCCTGCGCGAACTGAAGATCCTCGTCGACCGCGACGAGGACGGCTACCTCCTCCAGATCTTCACCAAGCCGGTGCAGGACCGCCCGACGGTCTTCTTCGAAATGATCGAACGCCACGGCTCGATGGGCTTCGGCAAGGGCAACTTCAAGGCACTCTTCGAGGCGATCGAGAGGGAGCAGGAGAAGCGGGGCAATCTCTGAGTTTTCCGTTTCTCCCTCAGACGCCGGGCGGGCTGGTCCGCTGCGGGTGCGCTTTCCGCTGGGTGCGGTTCGTTTGTGGGTGCGGGCCTGTGTGCGCCTGCGGCGGGCGGCCTCAATCGCCGGCCGGGCTGGGTTTGTGGTGGGTGCGCTTTCCGCTGGGTGCGGGGGCGTTGTTTCGGTGCGGGTTGTGTGCGCCTGCGGCGGGCGGCCTCAATCGCCGGCCGGGCTGTGGTTGTGGGTGCCGGGGGTGGGGCCTCCGGGCTGGGAACCTGGAACGCGGTGCGGGCGCCGTAAAGCGTTTTGGGTGCCCTGATTCACGCACCGCGTTCCAGAACCCCACCCTCCGACCCCACCCCCTCCCGCCGGAGGGCAAGTGCGGGCTGTGGGGTGCGCCGCGCTTTTCCTTCCGCCCGTCCGGGGCACTCATTCCAGCCGGGTGCGCTGGGCCTTTCCTTTCAGCCGGTTGGGGGCACCTCTGGGGGCACCCCCGGACGGAGTCTGGGGGAGGCAACGGGCGTGCAGGCCGGGGTCTGGGGCAGCGCCCCAGTTCCGGGGCGCGCCGTTCTTTTCAGCCCGTCCGGCGATTGAGGACACCGCGCGGAGCGCGGTTCGGGGGTCTGGGGGCTTGCCCCCAGTTTCGGGAAGGGGCGGGGTAGGGGAAGAAAGCGCCGCAGGCGCCCACCCGCCCGCACCCGCGGATCTGGGGCAGCGCCCCCCCCCGCGCGGCGGAGCCGCACATCAGACGCAGCCGGGAAGGGGCGGGGTAGGGGAAAAAGCCCGCCGCAGGCGCGAACCGGCCCGCAGCCGGGCGCGTGCCCCGGTTCGGGAAGGGGCGGGGCCGGGGAAAGAGAGAACGTATGGACGATCTCATCGACGCGCTCCGCGCATCGCTCCCCGAGGAAGCGGTCCTCACCGACCCCGACGTCACCACCTCCTACGCCAACGACATGGCGAGCTTCTGCGAAGCCGGCCGACCAGCCGTCGTCGTACTGCCCCGCACCGTGGAACACGTCCAGCACATCATGCGCACGGCGACAGCCCACCGCGTCCCCGTCGTCCCGCAAGGAGCCCGCACCGGACTCTCCGGCGCGGCCAACGCCAGTGACGGCTGCATCGTGCTGTCGCTCGTGAAGATGGACAGGATCCTGGAGATCGACCCGGTCGAGCGGATCGCCGTCGTCGAACCCGGCGTCGTCAACGCCGTGCTCTCCCGCGCGGTCGCCGAGCAGGGCCTCTACTACCCGCCGGACCCCTCCAGTTGGGAACAGTGCACCATCGGAGGCAACATCGGCACCGCCTCCGGCGGCCTGTGCTGCGTCAAGTACGGGGTGACCGCCGAATACGTCCTCGGCCTCGACGTCGTCCTCGCGGACGGGCGCCTGCTGACGACCGGCCGCCGCACGGCCAAGGGCGTCGCGGGCTACGACCTCACCCGTCTCTTCGTCGGCTCCGAGGGCAGCCTCGGCGTGGTCGTCCGGGCCGTCCTCGCGCTCAAGCCCGCGCCGCCCCAACAGCTCGTGCTGGCGGCCGAGTTCCCCTCCACCGCGACCGCCTGCGACGCCGTACGCGAGATCATGGCCCGCGGGCACGCGCCCTCCCTCCTGGAGCTGATGGACCGCACCTCGCTCCGCGCCGTCAACGCGCTGGCCCACATGGGGCTGCCCGAGAGCACGGAGGCGCTGCTCCTCGCCGGCTTCGACACCCCCGACCCCGCGCCCGACCTGGCCGCCGTCGCCGCGCTGTGCACCGCCGCCGGGGCGACGGAGGTCGTGCCCGCCGACACCCCGGCCGAGTCCGAACTCCTGCTCCAGGCACGGCGGCTCGCCCTCCCCGGCATGGAGGCGCTGAAGGCCGCCACGATGATCGACGACGTGTGCGTCCCCCGCGCACGGCTCGCCGCGATGCTCGACGGCACGGCCGCCATCGCCGAGAAGTACGGTCTCACCATCGGTGTCTGCGCCCACGCCGGTGACGGCAACACCCACCCCGTCGTCTGCTTCGACCCCGCCGACGAGGACGAGACGCGGCGCGCGCGGGAGTCCTTCGACGAGATCATGGCGCTCGGCCTGTCGCTCGGCGGCACGATCACCGGGGAGCACGGGGTGGGCGTCCTCAAGCGGGAGTGGCTGGCGCGGGAGCTCGGCCCGGTGGCGATGGAGGTCCAGCGCGGCATCAAGGCGGTCCTCGACCCGCTGGGGCTGCTGAACCCGGGCAAGGTGCTCTGAGCGGGCTCGGCGAAGTCCGGTACGGGGACGCGTGACCAGCCACGAACATCCGGCGGAGTGCTCGGCCGGCCCCGGAGGGCGCTCACTTCATTCCTAGGGCAGACGTCCGTTTCCGGGGGCTTCGCCCCCGGAACCCGCCGTCCTCACGCTCCCAGGATCTCCCGCAGCGCCTCGTCCAGGGCGAGGTCCTCGGAGCCGGGGGCCACCGCGCGGAGCGTCCGCTCCAGCCAGCCCGTGACCGGCCGCGCGGGCGCCTCCAGCAGCGCGTCGCCGTCCGGTGACGACAGCGCCATGCAGACGACGTTGCGCCCTTCCGCGACCGTCGGCCACACCCGTACATCGCCGTGCCCGGCCGGGCGGAAGAGGCCCTCCATCAGCAGGTCGCGGGCGAACGTCCAGCTCACGGGGCAGGTCGAGGTGACGTGGAAGGTGATGTTGACGGCGTACGGATCGGCCGTGCGATAGCTCAGCCGACAGGGCACCGGAACGGTGCGGTCCGGCGACAGCACCAGGTCGATCTCCAACTCTCGTTCCACCACGGTGTGCATGAAGTGCGCCCTCTCTGCTCTGCGTTCCCTCGGTGCGTGGCCCTTCGCGAACGGGCCCGCACCGGATAGAGCGCGTCGACCCCCACACCATTACGCGACTTCGCCCCGTCGATCCCCGGACTTCCCGTGCCCACCGGTCGCACGTGTGAGTGGTCCCGCCCGCGGGACGGCCGCAGAGGAGAGAGCCGTCTGGTAGACCTGTCTGGAGCGTCCCGGGTTGCCTTTTGTGCATTGAGGTCACGAGGTACCGGAGCAACGCACAGGACGTGACGCGCGTGCGGCAGACTGAGGGACCGCCAGCCGCCCGCCCACGACACGACACCCAGTACGGCCGAGCAGATACGGGACATCGGACACCATGAGCGCTCCTACCTCAGGATCCGCCGACAGCAGCCCTGTGGAAGGCTTCTATCCGGACCCGTCCATTCCTGGCTACATCCGGTACTGGAGCGGCGCCGCCTGGGTGCCCGGCACGAGCCGGCCCGCGCCCGCCGAGGGCGAGCCGCTGCCCGCGCCGCCCGCCGGCTTCGCCACCACGCCCGCCCCCGCCCTCGCCGCGCCCGTGCCGCCCACCCCGCGGCGCACGGAGGCCCCGCCCGCGAGCGGGCCGCTGCCGGAGGAGACCGGGCCGATGTTCCTCGACGAGGAGCCCGCCCTGCGGGAGGCCCGTGCGGAAGCGGTGGATCCGCGTACCGGCGACGGCGGCCGCGGCGCCCGCGCCCCCTGGGAGGCCGCCGGTGGCCCGGTGATCCCCGCCGCCCGTGACCCCCGCCTGCCCGCGAGCCGGGAGACCGGCGCGCAGGAGCGGCCGGCCGCGCCGGGCGAGGCCCCGCCCGCGGCGGGAGCGGGTGCCCGGCCCGGCGGGACGATCCAGCTGCGCGCGTCCGCGAGCCCGCAGCCCGTCTCCTCGCCCGCGCCGCAGCCCTGGCCCGGCCCCGGCCCGGCGGCCGCCCAGGAGGCGCCGCCGCGCGCCCAGGAGGCCCTCAAGGACACGCGTCCAGCCCAGGAGGCGCCCGTGCTGCCCGCCGCCCCCGAGCGGCAGGCGCTGCCCGCGGCCGAGCGCCCCGCGGCCGGAGGCTGGGCGCAGCAGGTGCACCAGCTGGCCCGGCAGCAGCCCGCCGCCGGCCCGCGGCCCCAGGAGCGCGCGGAGCCGCGTGGCGGCGAGGCCCCCGCACCCTGGAAGCCGCCCAAGGACGACCCGTTCCTGCGGGCCGCGCAGGAGCGGCAGGGCAGGCCGGCTCCGCTCGGCCGCCGCCTCCTGGCGCGCGTCGTCGACTCGGCCGTGCTGGGCGCCGCCGTGGGCGCCGTGGCCGTGCCGCTGTGGAAGAAGTCCGCCGATCACATCGACGCCAAGGTGCAGCAGGCCAAGCAGTCCGGCCAGACCGTGACGGTCTGGCTGCTCGACGGCACCACCGGCCCGTATCTGGGCATCGTGCTGGGCGTCCTGCTGCTGGCCGGGCTGGTCTACGAGGCGTTGCCGACCGCCAAGTGGGGCCGCACGCTGGGCAAGAAGCTGTGCGGGGTGCGCGTGCTCGGCATCGAGTCGCACGACACGCCCTCCTTTGGGCAGGCTCTGCGCCGCTGGCTGGTCTACGGCGTGCTCGGCGTCCTGGCGGTCGGTGTGCTCAATGCCCTGTGGTGCCTGTTCGACCGCCCGTGGCGGCAGTGCTGGCACGACAAGGCCGCCCGTACGTTCGTGGCCTCCAACGGCCGCTGAGCGTCCGGCGCGCCACCGCACTCGAACGGCATACGGCCGGATGCGGCCGCCGCGAGGCTGGGTTCTACTCGGGGCATGAGTACCCCCGAAGAGCCGCCAGAGGACGACCCGTTCCTGAGGAAGCCCCAGGGACCGCCCCCCTCGCCGCCCTCCGGCGGCCCGGGCCCCGGCCAGGGCGCGACCCCGGGCGGCGGCCCGTACGGCGGCGGTCCCTACGGCGGTGGCCCGGCAGCCGGCGCCCCGGGCGGCGGCGCCTCGGGTGAAGGGCCGCCCTCCGGCGGCCCGTACGGCGGTGGCTCAGGTGGGATGCCGCCTCCCCCCGGAGGCCCGTACCCCGGCGGTCCCTACGGCGGTGACCCGTACGGCGGTGCCGGTGCTCCCGGCGGCGGGCCCGGCAATCCCTACGGCGATCAGTACGGCGCCACCGACCCGCTCGCGGGCATGCCGCCGCTGGCCAAGCGCTGGCGGCGGCTCGTCGCCCGGATCATCGACGGCCTGCTCGTGTCCGTCCCGGTCACCGCCGTCTTCTCGGCGGCCACCTGGGGCTGGGACTGGGACCTGTCGAACAACAACGGCAAGTCCACCAGCCTCGGCATCATCATCGCCGTCGTCTACTTCGTCTACGAGGGACTGATGCTGACCAAGCGCGGTCAGACGGTCGGCAAGATGGTCATGCAGATCCGGGTGGCGATGCTGGAGAACGGCGCGGTCCCTGAAGGCACACCGGGCTGGACGCGCGCCGCCGTCTACTCGCTGCCCGAAGTCGTGCCCTGCTGCGGCTTCGTCTTCTGGCTGGTCAATGTGCTGTGGTGCACTTGGGATATGCCGTATCACCAATGCATTCACGACAAAGCGGCCAAGACCGTGGTCGTCTCAACCGCGCACTGAGGTCTCCCTCATCCGGGCCTCGGCCGACAGCGGCGCGCGCTGTCCCGGCACCCGCTCCGCCCCGGCCGCGCGGGCCCGGCGGACCCTGGCGCGCAGGGACGCCCGGGGCATCGGCACGGTCACGGCGACCAGCAGTCCGAGGGTGAGGGCGACAAGGGCAATGACCGCGATCCCGGGCCCTGTTCGCGTCTGCGACAGCAGCAGCATGGCGAGGGTCGAGATGACGACGGTGGCCGAACCATAGGCTATCTGTGCGGGGGTCGGACGCGGCATGGCGGGATCCGTCCTCGGGGCAATGTGTGGGGTGCGGAGCCGACTGGTGCGTACACCAAAACGACTCTACGGACCTGTCTGCCCGAGCGGAACTGCTGGTAAGCGTGACCTAATCCACGGTCTTGGAGCACGGGGGGCGCACACGGACACGCGCCTGTCCAAAGGGTGAGACAGGCAGGCCGGTTGATGTCCGAAATCCGCAAGTTAAGGATTCCATAACGTACTTGGCTCGTCAGGGTTCAGTCAAGATCTGTCTTTTTTGGTCTCCCTCCGGTCAAATACCTCCACGGTTGTTACTGGGGAGGACAGACACAAGTGAAGATCAGCCAACGGAGGGTCGTCAGATCCGCCGCCGTGGCCACGGTCGTCGCGCTGGGCGCGGCGACCCTTTCGGCACAGGTGGCGAACGCGGCCGGAGCGGCAGGGTCCGACCAGCCCGCCGCCGTCGAGCGCCATGACCCGGCGCAGGCCAAGCAGGGCGTCGAGCACGACCTCAAGGGCCCCTTCAGCAAGAAGAACGAAGCACAGCGCAAGGCCGCCCTCGACAAGGTGCTGGCCGGGGACGCGAAGACCGAGCAGCGCGGCGGCTCGCAGGTCGTCCAGCTGGGCAAGGGCAAATACGTCGAGCTGGCCCGGCAGAAGACCGACAAGATCTTCACGATCCTGGTGGACTTCGGCGACAAGGTCGACGACACCACGATGTACGACCCGGACGGGCCGGACGGCCCCAAGCCGCCCGTGAAGAAGTACGGCGGCACGCCGGGCCCGGCGCACAACCGGATAGCCCAGCCGGACCGTGCCAAGGACAACAGCACGGCCTGGCAGAAGGACTACAACCGCGAGCACTACCAGGACCTTTACTTCTCGCACGACAAGAAGAAGGAGTCCCTCGCCAAGTACTACGAGAAGCAGTCCTCTGGCCGCTACTCCGTCGACGGCCAGGTGACGGACTGGGTGCGGGTGCCCTGGAACGAGGCCCGCTACGGCTCCAACTACTGCGGCTCCACCAACTGCCCCAGCGCCTGGGACCTGGTGCGCGACGCCGTCAACAAGTGGGTCGAGGACCAGAAGGCCGCGGGCCGCAGCGACGCCGACATCAAGGCGACGCTCGCGCAGTACGACCAGTGGGACCGCAACGACTACAACCACAACGGCAACTTCAACGAGCCCGACGGCTACATCGACCACTTCCAGATCGTGCACGCCGGTGAGGACGAGTCCGCCGGCGGCGGCGCGCAGAAGACCGACGCCATCTGGGCCCACCGCTGGTACGCCTACGGCTCCGACGCGGGCAAGACCGGCCCGGCGGACAACAAGGCCGGCGGCACCCAGATCGGTGACACCGGCATCTGGGTCGGCGACTACACCATGCAGCCGGAGAACGGCGGCCTCGGCGTCTTCGCCCACGAGTACGGCCACGACCTGGGCCTCCCCGACGAGTACGACACCACGGGCAAGGGCGAATCGTCCGTCGACTACTGGTCGTTGATGTCGTCCGGCTCCTGGCTCGGCACGGGCAAGGACTCCATCGGTGACCTGCCCGGCGACATGAGCGCCTGGGACAAGCTCCAGCTCGGCTGGCTCAACTACGACAAGGCGAAGGCGGCGACGAAGTCGACGCACAAGCTGGGCGTGGCGGAGTACAACACCAAGGACAAGCAGGCGCTCGTCGTCGACCTGCCCGACAAGGCGGTCAAGACCGACGTGGTCAAGCCCGCCGAGGGCGCCAAGCAGTGGTGGGGCGGCCAGGGCGACGACCTGAAGAACACCCTCACCCGCACGGTCGACCTCACCGGCAAGTCCAAGGCCCGGCTGGACCTTTCGGGCTGGTGGGACATCGAGGCCAACTACGACTACCTCTACGCCGAGGTCTCCACCGACGGCGGCGCCAACTGGACCCCGCTCGACGGCACCGCCGACGGCAAGGCCATCACCCGCGACGGCGGCGACCGGCCCGCGCTGACCGGCACCTCCGGCGCGTACAAGAAGCTGGCGTACCCGCTCGACGCCTATGCCGGCAAGAAGATCGACCTGCGCTTCCGCTACCAGACGGACGGCGGCACCTCCGGCAAGGGCTTCACCGCCGACGCCATCAGCGTCACCGCCGACGGCGCGGCCCTCTTCACCGACGGCGCCGAGGACGGCGACAACGGCTGGACCTCCAACGGCTTCTCACGCATCGGCGAGTCCTTCACCAAGGACTACCCGCAGTACTACATCGCCGAGAACCGCCAGTACGTCTCCTACGACCAGACCCTGAAGGTCGGCCCGTACAACTTCGGCTGGAAGAGCACGCGGCCCGGCTGGGTCGAGCACTTCCCGTACCAGAAGGGCCTGTTGATCTGGAAGTGGGACACCTCGCAGCCCGACAACAACGTCGGCCTGCACCCGGGCACCGGCCGCATCCTGCCGGTCGACGCCCACGCCAAGGCGGAGAAGTGGGCGGACGGCTCGCTGATGCGCAACCGCTTCCAGGCGTACGACTCGACGTTCAGCTGGTTCCCGACGCAGGGCTACACCGTGCACAACGACGGCGTCGCCACCCGCGTCAAGGGCAAGCTCGGCACGCCGGTCTTCGACGACCACAAGGGCTCGTACTACGACGAGAGCAACCCGACGGGCGGTGTGCGGGTTACTGACACCAACACCAAGATCCGCATCCTCACGGAGGCCCTGAACGGCTCCACGATGACGATCCAGGTGGGTCCGTCCACCCGGTAAACCGCATGTAATCGGTGTTTGCGCAGGTCAGACGCGTATCGGCCGTCGCCCTCTAGCGGGCGGCGGCCGATCGCGTTTAGATGACTGTCGTGACGCTCTTATTGACACAGGTGGGGGAGAGGTGGCGCGGATGGCAGGTGGCGGGTTCATGAAGCTGCCGGGCGGCAGCGTGGTCGTCGCCCTGTCGCTGCCGACGCCTCCGGGCGGCGGCGCACCGCCCGGAGGACGCGTCCGGGTCCTGGTCCACGCGGCGAACCGCGCGCGGGCGCTGACCCGCCTGCGCAACCTCGGCCTCCGGGCCGTCTACCTCAGGGGCAACAGCGAGCCCCCCACGCCGGACGAGATAACCGCGGTCCTGCACCACCCGGACGGCCTGGTCTGGCGAGCGGACCCGGGCGACGACACGGAGTCCTGGCACCCGATAGCAACCCTCTTCCCCCGCCGCTCGGCGGCTTAGCCGCGGCTGCCTTCGTTCCCGCACCACCGCTGCGCGGCGTTGTCCTCAATCGCCGGACGGGCTGGTTGTGGCTGATGCGGCAGCGATCCCGCACCGGCTGAAAGCAACGGTCCGCACCATCCAGCCCGTCCGGCGTTTGAGGACACGCCCGCAGGGCGTCACCGCCGCAGGCGCAACGGACCCGCACCAATACAGCCCGTCCGGCGTTTGAGGACGCTCCCCCAGACTTCGTCCGGGGGGGGACCCCCAAGTGCGCTCCCGCCGCAGGCGGCAAGCAAACCCGCACCCAACCGACGGCCCCAGCCAGATCACCCGCCAGAAACCACCGGCTTGCCGGAAAGCTCCACGCCCGCCGCGCGGAGCTCGTCCAGGGCCTTCTCCGTCGTGTGGGGGGAGACGCCCGCCGTCAGGTCCAGGAGGACGTGTGTCGCGAAGCCCTCCGCGCGGGCGTCCAGGGCGGTGGCGCGCACGCAGTGGTCCGTGGCGATGCCGACGACGTCGACCTCCGTCACGCCCCGCTCGCGCAGCCAGTCGGCGAGCGACGTGCCGTTCTCGTCGGTGCCCTCGAAGCCGCTGTACGCCGCCGCGTAGGCACCCTTGTCGAAGACGGCCTCTATGGCGCCGGAGGCGATGACGGGGGCGACGTTCGGGTGGAAGCCGCTGCCCTCCGTGCCGGCCACGCAGTGCACCGGCCAGGAGTGCTCGAAGTCCGGATGGTCGGAGAAGTGATCGCCGGGATCTATGTGGTGGTCACGCGTGGCGACGATGTGCCGATAGCCCGGGGCGGCCTCACCGACGAGATCGGTGATGGCGGCGGCCACGTCGGCGCCGCCGGCCACCGCGAGGCTGCCGCCCTCGCAGAAGTCGTTCTGCACGTCGACGATGATCAGTGCACGCTGCATAGTGCGGATCCTTTGTGAAGGGCCCTCGGCCGACAGTGCGGATCAAGTCGCTGTGACCGAGGGTAGTGACTCCCGTGGCGTATTGGGAGGGGGTCTCGGCGCACCCGGGCCGCGCACCGGTGCCGGTGCGCCCAGGTCAGCCCCGGCCCCCGCCGGTCAGACGTACTCGGTGGGCAGCACCGGCTCGCCGCGGGAGAGCTGGGTGGCCGACATCGGCAGCCCGGCCCGGGCCGCCTCGTGCCGGTCGCGGACGGCGTCCAGGGGCTCCCGGGCGACGGTCTCGCCGCCGCGTACGAGCTCCACGAGCAGCTGCCGGTCCGCGAGCTCCGGCGGCACCTCGCCGGTGCCCACGACCTCGGCCTCGGCCACGCCGTCCGCGTCGAGGCGGCGGGCGGCCCACTTGCGGCCGCCGATGGAGGACTTGCCGCCCATCGACTTCTTCGCCACCGGCCGCAGCTCGGCGTCCGGGTCGCCGGAGTCCGCGCGGGCCACCAGCTTGTAGACCATCGAGCAGGTGGGGTGCCCGCTGCCGGTGACCAGCTGGGTGCCCACGCCGTACGCGTCCACGGGCGCGGCGGCCAGCGAGGCGATGGCGTACTCGTCAAGGTCGCTGGTGACGACGATCTTCGTCTCGGTGGCCCCCAGGTCGTCCAGCTGCTGCCGCACCCGGTGGGCGAGCAGCAGCAGGTCGCCGGAGTCGATCCGCACGGCGCCCAGCTCGGGGCCCGCGATCTCCACGGCCATCCGGACGGCCTCGGTGACGTCGAAGGTGTCCACCAGGAGGGTGGTGCCCCCGCCGAGCGAGTCGACCTGTGCGGTGAAGGCGTCCCGCTCGCTGTCGTGCAGCAGCGTGAAGGCGTGCGCACTGGTGCCGACCGTCGGAATGTTGTATCGGAAGCCTGCCGCCAGGTCGGAGGTGCTGGCGAAGCCGCCGACGTAGGCGGCGCGGGAGGCGGCGACGGCCGCGAGCTCGTGCGTGCGCCGCGCGCCCATCTCGATCAGCGGCCGGCCGCCCGCGGCGGCCGACATCCGGGAGGCCGCCGCGGCGACCGCGGAGTCGTGGTTGAGGATGGAGAGGATCACCGTCTCCAGCAGCACCGCCTCGGCGAAGCTGCCCTCGACCCGCATGATCGGCGAGCCGGGGAAGTAGACCTCGCCCTCGGGGTAGCCCCAGATGTCGCCGCGGAAGCGGAAGCCGGCCAGCCAGGCGAGCGTGGGCTCGTCGACGATGTGCTGGTCGGCCAGGAACTTCAGGACGTCCGGGTCGAAGCGGAAGTTCTCCACGGCGTCCAGGACCCGGCCGGTGCCCGCCACGACGCCGTAGCGGCGCCCCTCGGGCAGCCTGCGGGTGAAGACCTCGAACACCGAGCGCCGGTCCGCGGTGCCGGACCGCAGGGCGGCCTGGAGCATCGTGAGTTCGTAACGGTCGGTGAAGAGGGACGTCGACGGCACAGCCACCGGCAGTCCCAGGTCCGCAGCGTTCACTTCGCCCTACCTCGCATTTCCGGTCCTGTCCTTCGCGTCGATGCTACCGCGAATACTCGTCAGACTGACGATTTCTTGGGGGGCTGTTTGCCGGGACCCGTTTGTGCGCCGGCCCGGCGTGAGTGGCAGCATGGGAGGCGTGAGCGTTGCCCCTGTTGAGATCGAACGTCCCGAGTCGGACGAGGCGCCGTACGCGGTGGCGGAGCCCGACGTTCCCTGGGTCACGTTGGTTCACAACGACCCTGTCAACCTTATGAGTTATGTGACGTATGTCTTCCAGACCTACTTCGGATATCCCAAGGACAAGGCCCATAAGCTGATGCTCGACGTCCACCAGAAGGGCCGAGCCACCGTTTCCAGCGGCAGCCGCGAGGAGATGGAGCGTGACGTGCAGGCGATGCACGGATACGGCCTGTGGGCGACCCTTTCGCAGGACCGCTGATGGCCGGGCACTTCGAGCCGCTCGCCGGCGGCGGGGCCGCCGTCGCGCTCGACGAGGTCGAGATCTCCATCCTGCGCAGCCTGGCCGTGCAGCTGCTGGAGCTGATCGGGCCGGGGGACGGGCACGGCCCGGACGACGCGGACCCGCTCGCCCGCCTCTTCGTGGAGGGCCCCAGCGAGCCGCCCGCCGACCCCGCCCTCGCCCGCCTCTTCCCGGACGCATACGGTGAGCCCGGGTCCGCGCAGGACCCGCAGGAGCGCGCGCACGCGGCCGAATTCCGTCGCTACACGGAGAACGACCTGCGCGCCCGCAAGCGTGAGGACGCCCTCGGCATCGTCCGCTCGCTGGACGCGCTGACCGCCGGCGGCGACCGGGGCGCGGTGCTGCGGCTGTCGCCGGAGGACTGCCGCCAGTGGCTGGGCGCGCTCAACGACCTGCGCCTCGCCATCGGCACCCGGCTGGAGATCGGCGACGAGGACGACAGCGACGAACTCTTCCGGCTGCCGGACGAGGACCCGCGCAAGCCCATGGTGATGGCGTACCTCTGGCTGGGGGGCCTCCAGGAGACCCTCGTCGAGGCGCTGATGTCCTGACCGGGGCCGTACGGACCCCGTGATTCCGTCCGGAATGCGAACACCCTTCACCGGGTGTTCGCTCAGCGGACGCTCAATTCCGGATAACGATCGAGTTACCGTAGTGGCCGCCAATGGGCGGCCTTTTTACATTTGTCCTACTTTAAAGGTGGCCCAGGCCACACGCGGGTAGACGATCTCATTGCGCCACGTGATAAATCTTCACGACCTGCCTCCGTGACGCCACCCATGTCGCGGCGGGAGCGCTTCGCCGGCCGACCGTCGGCATGCAGGACTCCATCCGGGGGGATCTGGACCCGGTCCGAATTTGTCGGACCGGTATGGAGAAAGGCGCACCACCATGACCTCTGAGCAGGTCGCGGACCGCTCCGCCAACGCGGAGGCCGCACGGCAGGACGGAAGCGGACAGGACGCTTCCGAGGGTTACCAGCGGGGGCTGGGCAACCGGCAGATTCAAATGATCGCCATCGGCGGTGCCATCGGCACCGGCCTCTTCCTCGGCGCGGGCACGGCCATCCACAAGGCCGGACCCAGCCTGATCCTGGCCTACGCGATAGCCGGCCTCGTCATCTTCTTCATCATGCGCGCGCTCGGCGAGCTGCTCATGTACCGCCCGGTCTCGGGCTCCTTCTCCGACTACGCCCGTGAATTCCTCGGCCCCTTCTGGGGCTACGTGACCGGCTGGACCTACTGGCTCTTCTGGGTCGTCACCGGCATCACCGAGGTCACCGCCGCGGCGACCTATGTGAACTTCTGGTCCAAGGGCAGCATCCCGCAATGGGCCTCGGCGCTCGGCTTCACGGTCGTCCTCTACTTCGCCAACCTGATCTCCGTGAAGCTCTTCGGCGAGCTGGAGTTCTGGTTCTCCATGGTCAAGGTCACCGCCATCATCGGCATGATCCTGATCGGCATCGGCGTGATCACCCTCGGCTTCTCCGACGCCGGTGACACCGCCACCTTCAGCAACCTCTGGTCGCACCACGGCTTCTTCCCCAACGGCATCAAGAGCACCCTGATGACGTTGCAGATCGTGATGTTCGCCTTCCTCGCCGTCGAGCTCGTCGGCGTCACCGCGGGCGAGGCCAAGGACCCCAAGAAGACGCTCCCCAAGGCGATCAACACCGTCCCGTGGCGGATCGCGGTCTTCTACATCGGCGCGCTCGTCATCATCCTGGCCGTCGTCCCGTGGACCGAGTTCATGCCCGGCGTCAGCCCCTTCGTCGCCGCCTTCGAGAAGATCGGCCTCCCCGCGGGCGCCGGCATCGTCAACTTCGTCGTCCTCACCGCGGCCCTCTCCTCCTGCAACTCCGGGATGTACTCCACCGGCCGCATGCTGCGCGACCTCGCGCTCAACGGCCAGGGCCCGAAGTTCTTCGCCCAGCTGACCAGGAACGGCCTGCCGCTGCGCGGCACGACCGCCTCCGCCGCCCTGATGCTGGTCGGCGTCTGGATCAACTACCAGTGGCCGGGCCAGGCGTTCACCTACGTCGTCTCCTTCGCCACCATCTCCGGCATGTGGGCCTGGATCATGATCCTCGCGGCCCAGCTCCGCTACCGCTGGAAGGCCAACCGCGGCGAACTCCCGCAGTCCGCGTTCAAGGCCCCGGGCGCGCCCTGGACCAGCCTCTTCGCACTCGCCTTCATCCTCATGGTGATCGTGCTGATGGGCATCGACAAGGACTCCCGCGTCTCGCTCTACTGCGCTCCCGTCTGGGCCGCGCTCATGGTCGTCTCCTACTACGCGCTCAAGCGCCGCAACCCGGAGGCGTTCACCCGCAAGTCCCCCGAGCACTACGCGCAACTGGCCGCGGCCACCCGCGCCGAGGCGGAGCGCTGACGCTGGTTCTGCCGGATGTTCCGCCTGCCGCCTGCGGCGGGACGCTTTGCCCCCACGGGCTTGATTTGGCTGATGCATCAGCCAAATCAAGCCCGTCCGGCGTTTGAGGACACCGCCGCGCAGCGGTGGTGCGGACGACATGGCCCGCAGAGGCAGACGTACACGAGCCACCCAAGGTCCGCCCGTACACCCCGTGTTTATCCTTGCCCCCATGCTGACCATCACCCAGGACCTCCACGACCGGATCGTCGCCCACGCTCGCGCCGACCACCCCGACGAGGCGTGCGGCGTGGTCGCCGGTCCCGCCGGCAGCGACCGGCCCGAGCGGTTCGTCCCCATGCTCAACGCGGCCCGCTCGCCCACCTTCTACGAGTTCGACTCCGCCGACCTCCTGAAGCTCTACCGCGAGATGGACGACCGCGACGAGGACCCCGTCGTCATCTACCACTCGCACACCGCCACCGAGGCCCACCCGTCCCGCACGGACATCAGCTACGCCAATGAACCCGGCGCCCACTACGTCCTCGTCTCCACCGCCGACACCGACGACGCGGGCCCCTTCCAGTTCCGCTCCTTCCGGATCGTCGACGGCGAGGTGACCGAGGAGGAGGTCCGCGTCGTGGACGCGTACTGAGCCCGCCCACCAGGTGACAGTGACTGCCCACTGAGACCAGAGGGTCCGCATGCCGGGACGAACTTCCGGGGCGCGCACAGGGAATCGATACGATGCGCCCATGGTTGCCGACAACGTGAGCGACAGGACGCCGAGCAGCACGCTGCTCACGGCGCGGCTTCACGTCGACCTGTGCCGGCTCGCCGGTGCGCTGTGTCCGCGCGGCGCCGCCGCGTGACCCCTGCGGCGCGCACGCCTTCCCGTCGCCCCCGCCGCCCCTCCCCGCACTCCGACAGGAGCACCCCCATGGCCATCGAGGTCCGCATCCCGACCATCCTCCGCACCTACACCGACGGCGAGAAGGCCGTCAAGGGCGACGGGGCCACGATCGACGAGCTCTTCAAGAACCTCGACGCCCGCCACCCCGGCATCCGCGAGCGCCTGGTCGACGAGGCCGCCGGCGGCGAGCTGCGCCGCTTCGTCAACGTCTACCTCAACGACGAGGACGTCCGCTTCCTCGCGGGCATCGCCACCGAACTCGGCGACGGCGACAGCGTCACCATCCTCCCGGCCGTGGCCGGCGGCATGGTCTGATCGGCGGGATCCCCGTGCGCTACGACAGCCCGCTGGCAGCGGTCGGCAACACCCCGCTCGTCCGCCTGCCGCGGCTCTCCCCGTCCGGCACCGTCCGGGTGTGGGCCAAGCTGGAGGACCGCAACCCCACCGGCTCGGTCAAGGACCGCCCGGCCCTGCACATGATCGAGCAGGCCGAGCGGGCCGGCCGGCTCACGCCCGGCTGCACCATCCTGGAGCCCACCTCCGGCAACACCGGCATCTCGCTTGCGATGGCGGCCCGCCTCAAGGGCTACCGCATCGTCTGCGTCATGCCGGAGAACACCAGCGAGGAGCGCCGCCAGCTGCTCGCCATGTGGGGCGCGGAGATCATCCCCTCGCCCGCCGCGGGCGGCTCCAACACGGCCGTGCGCAAGGCCAAGGAGCTCGCCGCGGAGCACCCCGACTGGGTGATGCTCTATCAGTACGGCAACCCCGACAACGCGGGCGCGCACTACGCCACCACCGGCCCCGAGATCCTCGCGGACCTCCCCGAGATCACCCACTTCGTCGCCGGCCTCGGCACCACCGGCACCCTCATGGGCGCCGGCCGCTATCTGCGCGAGCACGTGCCCGGCGTACGCATCGTGGCCGCCGAGCCCCGCTACGACGACCTCGTCTACGGGCTGCGCAACCTCGACGAGGGCTTCGTGCCCGAGCTCTACGACGAGTCCGTGCTCACCACGCGCTACTCCGTCGGCTCCGAGGACGCCGTCCGCCGCACCCGGCAACTCCTCGCCGAGGAGGGCATCTTCGCCGGGATCTCCACCGGCGCCGCCCTGCACGCGGCGCTCGGGGTGGCCCGCAAGGCCGAACGCGCCGGGGAGCGCGCCGACATCGTCTTCGTCGTCGCCGACGGCGGCTGGAAGTACCTCTCCACCGGCGTCTACACCGCGGCCACCGACGAGGAGGCCGTCGCCGTCCTGCACGGCCAGCTCTGGGCGTGAGCGCACCCGCCCCTGCCGGCGCGGGCGGGCAGGGGCGGGACGAGGCTGGCCGGGAGTAGTCTCGACACCGCCGCCCCGCGGCATACGCGTCCGTACCGGTGACTTCAACCACAACCGAACCTCGCGGAGGAGCGACCGCCGACTTCGCGCCTTACGCTCGACGGACCGCATGGCCCCCCGTAACCAGCCCACGGAGGTTCAGGCCCGCATGAAGCTCACCGTCGTCGGATGCTCGGGGTCGTTCCCGTCCACGGAATCACCCTGTTCGAGCTACCTCGTAGAGGCCGACGGCTTCCGGCTGCTCCTCGACATGGGCAATGGTGCCCTCGGTGAGTTGCAGCGTCACATCGGTCTCTACGACCTCGACGCCATCCTGCTGTCGCACCTGCACCCCGATCACTGCATCGACATGTGCGGCTATTTCGTCGCCCGCTACTACCGTCACGAAGGCGGCCGGGCGGACGCCATCCCCGTCCACGGCCCCGAGGGCACCGAGCAGCGGCTCACCACCGCCTACGGCGACGTGGGCGAGAGCTGCATGGCGGAGGTCTTCGACTTCCACACCCTGAAGCCGGGCAGCTTCACCCTCGGCCCGCTGACCGTGCGCACGGAGCGCGTGTGCCACCCCGTCGAGGCGTTCGCGTTCCGGGTCGAGCACGACGGCAGCGCGCTCGTCTACTCCGGCGACACCGGCCCCTGCCAGGCCCTCCACGAGCTGTCCGTGGGCGCCGACCTCCTGCTGTGCGAGGCGTCGTTCACCCACGGCAAGGAGGACATCCCCGACCTCCACCTCAACGGCCGCGAGGCCGGCGAGCACGCCGCCCGCGCCGGTGTCGGACGCCTGGTGCTCACCCACATCCCGCCGTGGACGGACCCGCTGACCAACCTCCGCGACGCGCGGGCCGTCTATGCGGGTCCGGTCGAGCTGGCGCGGTCCGGGGCGGTCTACGAGATTTAGCCGCGGTAATGGAATTCAAAAGGCGAAAACGGTGAAGGGCCCCTGGAATCCATGGGATTCCAGGGGCCCTTCACCGTTTTTCTCGATTCCGGGAATTCCCGGGGAGTGTCAGGCCTTGAGTTCGGCCGACTCCTCCTCGGATTCACGTCCCGGCGTCTTCAGGTCGAACTTGACGGTGGCGAAGCGGAAGACCACGTAGTAGACCGCCGCGAAGCACAGACCCACCAGCGCCAGCAGCCACGGCTTCGAGGCGATGCCGAGGTTCAGCAGGAAGTCGATCGCGCCGGCGGAGAAGCCGAAGCCGTCCTTCATGCCGAGCGCCCAGGTCAGCGCCATGGAGACACCGGTCAGCACCGCGTGGATCGCGTACAGCACCGGGGCGATGAACATGAACGTGAACTCGATCGGCTCGGTCACGCCGGTGACGAAGGCGGTGAGCGCGAGCGAGAACATCATGCCGCCGACGACCTTGCGGTTCTCGGGGCGGGCGCAGTGCACGATCGCCAGGCACGCGGCCGGCAGCGCGAACATCATGATCGGAAAGAAGCCGGTCATGAACTGGCCGGCGTTCGGGTCGCCCGCGAGGAAGCGCGCGATGTCGCCGTTGACGGCCCCCTTGGGGCCGTCGTAGGAGCCGGCCTGGAACCACGGGAAGGAGTTCAGCAGGTGGTGCATGCCGATCGGGATCAGTGCGCGGTTGGCGACACCGAAGATGCCCGCGCCGACGGCGCCGGAGCCGACCAGCCACTCACCGAAGTTGTGCAGGCCGGAGCCCAGCACCGGCCAGATGTAGCCGAAGACCACACCTATGAGGAGGCCCGCGAAGGACGACAGGATCGGCACCAGGCGGCGGCCGCCGAAGAAGCCCGCCCAGTCCGGCAGCTTGGTGCGGTAGAAGCGCTGATAGAGCAGCGCGACCACGAGGCCCATCACGATGCCGCCGAGGACCTTGGCGTCGACCGCCTGTTCCACCATGGCGACCTTGTGGTCGACCACGGCCTCCTTCTTCGGCAGGCTGCCGTCGGTGAAGGTGCCCAGCACCTTCTGGAAGACCAGATAACCGGCCACGGCGGCGAGCGCGGTGGAGCCGTCCGACTTCTTGGCGTAGCCGATCGCGACACCGACGGCGAACAGCAGCGCCATGTTGTCGAGGATCGCGCCGCCACCGGCCGACATGAACTCGGCGATCTTGTTCAGGAACGCCGGGAAGGACTTCCTGCCCAGCATGTCGTCCTGGCCCAGGCGGACCATCAGCGCGGCCGCGGGGAGCACCGCGACCGGCAGCATCAGGCTGCGGCCGATGCGCTGCGCGACGCCCATGGCACCGGCGCCGAACTTCTTCTTCTCCGGCGCGGCGTCATCAGGCGCCGTCTTCGCCGCCTTGGCGCTCTTACTCATCGGATTCCTCCAGGTGAGGCGGGCGCTCGGGGGGAAGGGGGGACGGCCCGCAATCTGGTCTACACCACTCAGTGGTTTAGACCTGTTGTAGCACGTGAGTCCGGGATAAAGGAATCCATCGTTCCCGGTGGTCTCGGACACAGGCCGGCGCCCGACGACAAACCGTCCCCGGGCCCAAGGCCCGGGGACGGTGTTTCTCGGCGTCTCTCCCCGGAGGTGCGACTCTAAACCCAGCGCAGTGTCACTGGCTCCTCACCTCGGGTTCTCTTTACTTGACGTTCTCCTGCTCGATCTCCTCCGCGAGCTCTTCCGGCTCGCGCCCCGGAGTCGGCAGGTCGAACTTCGTAATCGCGAACCGGAAAAGCACGTAGTAGACCACCGCCAGGCACAGCCCGATCGGAATGATCAGCCACGGCTTCGTCGCCAGCCCCCAGTTGATGACGTAGTCGATCAGGCCCGCCGAGAAACTGAAGCCGTCGTGCACCCCGAATCCCCAGGTCACCGCCATCGACACGCCCGTGAGCAGGGCGTGGATGACATAGAGCGCCGGGGCGATGAAGAGGAACGAATACTCGATCGGCTCCGTGATGCCCGTGACGAACGACGTCAGGCCGACCGACAGCATCATGCCGCTCACCACCTTGCGGCGGTGCGGCTTCGCGCAGTGCGCGATCGCCAGCGCCGCGGCCGGCAGCGCGAACATCATGACCGGGAAGAAACCGGTGGTGAACTGGCCCGCGTGCGGGTCGCCCGCCAGGAAGCGGTTGATGTCACCGTGCACCACCGTGCCGTCCGGCTTGGTGTAGTCGCCGAACTGGAACCACATGAAGGTGTTGAGGAACTGGTGCAGCCCGACCACCAGCAGCGCGCGGTTGGCCACGCCGAAGACGCCCGAGCCCGCCGACCCCAGGTCCGACAGCCACTTGCTGAAGCTCGTCAGCGCGTCACCGACCGGCGGCCACACCCACAGGCAGATCACCGCGAAGGCCAGCGCGACGAACGACATCAGGATCGGCACCAGGCGGCGGCCGTTGAAGAAGCCCAGCCAGTCCACCAGCCGCACCTTGTGGAAACGCATCCAGAACCAGGCGCTCAGCAGCCCGATGACGATGCCGCCGAACACCCCGGGATTCTGGAACGTCGCCGGGGTCGCCGCGCCCGCGCCCGTCACGCAGACCCCGCTCCACAGCCCCGCCCCGCCGAACTTCGTCCGGTGCGGACAGTCCTCGGGGAACTGGTGCAGCACCGAGAAATAGACGAGGAACGCCACCACCGCGGCCAGCGCCGTCGAGCCGTCCGCCTTCTTGGCCATGCCGATGGCCACGCCCACGCAGAACAGCAGCGGCAGCCCCAGCCCCGAGTCCAGCAGCGCGCCGCCCGCGCCCGCGAAGACCTTCGCGACGTCCGTCCAGCCCAGCCCGTCCTTGCCGAAGACGTCCGGCTGCCCCAGCCGGTTGAGGATGCCCGCGGCGGGCAGCACCGCGATCGGCAGCTGGAGGCTGCGGCCCATCTTCTGGAGGTTCTGGAAGAGGCCCTGGGTCCAGGTCTTCCGCCGGGGGGCCGCCGCGGCGTTCGAACTCATCTCGGTCCCTCCGCCTGCCGCCCCGGCGACAGTCCACTCGGTGCTTTGCCGCATACTGGTGTAGACCACTTGCGGTGCCTGTCGGGCCTCCCGGAGCGCAGCGCCGGTTGGTCGTCATCTTTCGCTAGATGGCGGACAAACGCCCACGTAACTGGTCTGAACGTGGGTACCGTGTGAAAGCCGGTCGGCGAGAATGCCGAGGGCCGAGACAACCAGGAGTGCACATGGCCACCAAGGCTGAGAAGATCGTCGCCGGGCTGGGCGGGATCGACAACATCGAAGAGGTCGAGGGCTGCATCACCCGCCTCCGCACCGAGGTCGCCGACCCCGAGCTGGTCGACGAGGCCGCCCTCAAGGCCGCCGGTGCCCACGGCGTCGTCAAGATGGGCACCGCCATCCAGGTTGTCATCGGCACCGACGCCGACCCGATCGCCGGCGAGATCGAAGACATGATGTGAGCCGCTGAGCTCCCGCGAAGGGCCCCCTTCCGCGCCCCGCACGAACCGCTTCCCGGTTCGGGGCGGACCGGAACGGGGCCCTTCGCGTTGCCTATAGGCTCATCACCATGTCTCGCATCGACGGCCGCACCCCCGACCAGCTCCGCCCCGTGACCATCCAGCGCGGGTGGAGCAAGCACGCCGAAGGCTCCGTCCTCATCTCCTTCGGGGACACCAAGGTCTTCTGCACCGCCAGCGTCACCGAGGGCGTGCCCCGCTGGCGCAAGGGCACCGGCGAGGGCTGGGTCACCGCCGAATACTCGATGCTGCCCCGCTCCACCAACACCCGCGGCGACCGCGAGTCCGTGCGCGGCAAGATCGGTGGCCGCACCCACGAGATCTCCCGCCTCATCGGCCGCTCCCTGCGCGCCGTGATCGACTTCAAGGCGCTCGGCGAGAACACGATCGTCCTCGACTGCGACGTCCTCCAGGCCGACGGCGGCACCCGCACCGCGGCCATCACCGGCGCGTACGTCGCGCTGGCCGACGCGATCACCTGGGCCCAGGGCAAGAAGCTGATCAAGCACGGCCGCCAGCCGCTCACCGGCACGGTCTCCGCCGTCAGCGTAGGCATCGTCGACGGCGTCCCCCTCCTCGACCTCTGCTACGAGGAGGACGTCCGCGCCGAGACCGACATGAACGTCGTCTGCACCGGCGACGGCCGCTTCGTCGAGGTCCAGGGCACGGCCGAGGCCGAGCCCTTCGCCCGCGAGGAGCTCAACGCCCTCCTCGACCTGGCCGTCGGCGGCTGCGCCACGCTCGACACGGCCCAGCGCGAGGCACTCGCCGGGACGCTCGCATGAAGCGCCTGATCCTCGCCACCCGCAACGCGGGCAAGATCACCGAGCTCCGCGCCATCCTGGCGGAGGCCGGCCTCGACGTCGAACTCGTCGGCGCCGACGCCTATCCCGAGATCCCGGACGTCAAGGAGACCGGCGTCACCTTCGCCGAGAACGCCCTCCTCAAGGCCCACGCCCTGGCCCAGGCCACCGGCATCCCGGCCGTCGCCGACGACTCGGGCCTGTGCGTCGACGTCCTGAACGGCGCCCCCGGCATCTTCTCCGCCCGCTGGTCCGGCACCCACGGCGACGACAAGGCCAACCTGGACCTCCTCCTCGCCCAGCTCGCCGACATCGCGGACGAGCACCGTGGTGCCCACTTCGCGTGCGCGGCGGCCCTGGCCCTCCCCGACGGCACGGAACGCGTCGTCGAAGGCCGCCTGGAGGGCACGTTGCGCCACGCCCCGACCGGCACGGGCGGCTTCGGCTACGACCCGGTCCTCCAGCCCCTGGGCGAGACCCGCACCTGCGCGGAACTCACCCCGGCGGAGAAGAACGCGATCAGCCACCGGGGGAAGGCGTTCAGGGGGCTGGCGCCGGTGGTGCGCGAACTCCTGGGCTGAGCACACGACTAGCTGAGCACACGACCAAGGGCCGGTCAGCTGAGAAAGCTGACCGGCCCTTCGCCGTGTGTGCGGCCGGAGGGACTCGAACCCTCACGGGTGTTAACCCACTGGGACCTAAACCCAGCGTGACTGCCAATTCCACCACGGCCGCCCGGCACGGCCATCGTACTGGCCCTGTCGTCCCCGTGCGGCGGCGGAGTACGGATCGGCACCCGCCCGTACCCCGCCCGGCAGTTGGCCCCCGCGCACGGCGTCGGCGGGTGACGTCAGAACTTCGGATCCGGCGTCTGTGAGGCCGCTATCTCCGCCGCTTCCTCCTTCGTCGAGACCGACGGCGGGGAGCCCTCCAGCGGCTGGCGGGCCGTTTCCTTCATGCAGGCGACGGCGACCATGCCGACGACGGCCGCGGCCGTCGTGTAGAAGGCGGGGGCCATGTCGCTGCCCGTGGCGCGGATGAGGCCGGTGATCACCAGCGGGGTCGTGCCACCGAAGAGGGACGTGGAGATGTTGTACCCGATGGACAGGGAGCCGTAGCGGACCGAGGTGGGGAAGAGGGCGGGGAGCGCCGCCGACATGGTGCCGAGGAGGCAGACCAGCGGCAGGCCCAGCATCAGCATGCCGCCGGAGACGGCGACGACACTGCCCTGCTTGAGCAGCAGGAACGCGGGCGCCGACAGCAGCGCGAAGCCGCCCATGCCCGCCATCAGCAGCGGCTTGCGGCCGACGCGGTCGTTGAGCCGGCCGACGAAGGTGATCACCACCATCAGCAGGGCCATCGTGGCGATGAGGATGAGCAGGCCGTGGGTGTCGTCGTAGTCGAGCTGGTCGGTGAGATAGGTGGGCATGTAGGAGAGCAGCATGTAGTCGGTGATGCCGTACGCCCCGGCGAGGACGACGCACAGCAGCAGCCGCTGCCAGTGGGCGGTGAAGATCTGCTTGAGCTCGGTGCCTTCGTTCTCGGGGCGTTCGGCGTCCGAGCCGGCCGCGGCGTTCTCCTCCTCCAGCTTCCGGAAGGCCGGGGTGTCCTCCAGCCGCAGCCGCAGATAGAGGCCCACGAGGCCGAGCGGCCCGGCGACGAGGAAGGGCAGGCGCCAGCCCCAGTCGTCCATCGCGGCGCTGCCGAGCAGCGAGTTCATCGCGGTCACCAGCCCGGCGGCGCCGATGTAGCCCGCGAGGGTGCCGAATTCGAGGAAGCTGCCGAAGAAGCCGCGGCGCTTGTCGGGCGCGTACTCCGCGATGAAGGTGGCCGCGCCGCCGTATTCGCCGCCGGTGGAGAAGCCCTGGAGCATCCGGAAGCAGATCAGCAGCACGGGCGACCAGAAGCCGATGGCCGCGTAGGAGGGGATGAGGCCGATCGCGCAGGTGCCGACCGCCATCAGGACCATGGTCAGGGCGAGGACGCGCTTGCGGCCGACGCGGTCGCCGAGCGGCCCGAAGAAGAGGCCGCCCAGGGGCCGTACGAGGAAGGCCACGGCGAAGGTCGCCAGCGAGGACAGCAGCCGGACGGTGTCGTTGCCGGAGGGGAAGAAGACATTGCCGATCGTGACCGCGAGATAGCTGTAGATCCCGAAGTCGAACCACTCCATGGCGTTGCCGAGGGCCGCCGCCTTGACCGCGCGTCTCACGGTCCGCTCGTCGGTGACGGTGATGTCCGTACGACGCAGCCGCGGGTTCCGGCGCCGGACGACGGCGCGGAAGAGGGCCGGATGCCGCCTGACGGCCTCCGGGTCGCGGTCGGATGAGGTCTCGGTGCTGCTGCCGGTGGGCACGGCTCGTTGTCCTTGTCTGCTCGGCCGCGCTGAGGGGCGGCAGTGCTGGTACGGGCGCCCCGTGCGTCTGCGCGCTGCGCGGCGGCTCAAACCGGTCCGGGGCCGGTTCAGGAGATTGGTCACTTCCGCGCCGCGCGGAAGCGCTCGGTCAGCGGCTGCCCGAGGAGAACCTGATATAGGCATGAAGGGAACGCGCCGCACGATTTCCCCGTCACTCAGAGCGGGGCCCGAACGACCGCCCCGCCAGCGATCCCCACCGAGGAAGAGAGGCCGATGGCCGACCGTGCCGAGCCCCGCCGGGCCAGCATGCGCACTGTTCTGGCGATCTTCGCGGCGGTGACCGTCCTGGCGCTCGGCGGTGTGTGGTTCAGCCAGGCGCAGGACCGGGCGAGCGCGGTGTCCGACGCGCCGAAGACGGCCGCGGCGCAGAAGTCGCCGCAGCCCGTGCGCGAGGTGCCGCAGGACACGGTGGAGGCGGCCGGCCCCGAGGGGCTGCCGGGCGTGCGGGAGTGCGGCCTGGGCTCGGCGACCGTGGAGCCCGAGATCATCACGCTGAACTGCGCGAACACCGGCATGGTGGCGAGCGGCATCAAGTGGGCGCACTACGACGCGGACGGCGCGGACGGCCGCGGTGTGGTCCAGGTCTCGGGCGCCGCCAACGGCGCGGCCGCGGCGACCTATCCGGCCCGCTTCCGGCTGTACGGCGCGAAGAACGTCGACGGCGTGCTGGCCTTCACCGGGATCGACGTCGACTACACCGGGGCCACGCCCATGGGGGAGTCGAAGGAAACGTACTCGATCACGTGATGGGGATCCGTGGCCGGATCGCGCTGGCGATCTCCTTCGTGACCGCGCTCGCGGTGGTGGTGCTCGGGATCGCCGTGCACCACATCTCGGCGGTCGAGCGGGCGCGGCAGGCGCAGTCGTACCAGGACGACCTGCTGAGTTCGGCGCTCCAGGTGTATCAGCGCGACGGTCTGCTCGCGCTCGGGGCGCAGCTGGACGACTCGACGCTGCCGGCCCCGCTGGTGAAGCGGGTGGCGAAGGGCAAGCCCGGTACGTACGTCAGTGACGGCGCGGATCCGCGGGTGTGGGCGGCGACGTCGGTGGGGGACGGCAAGGTGCTGTCGGTGTCGGCGCCCTATCCGGACCGCGATCCCTTGCAGAAGGCGCTGGACAAGGCGCTGCTGGTGGCGGGGGCCGCGACGGTGGCGCTGATGGCGGTGGTGGCGTGGTTCGTGGCGCAGAGCCTGTCGCGGCGGTTGCGGCGCAGCGCGGCGGCGGCGCGGCGGATCGCGGCCGGCGGGGAGCCGGACGCGGAGGCGCTGCTGGCGGGTGGCCGGGACGAGGTCGCGGAGCTGGGCCGGTCGGTGCACCACATGGCGGCGTCGCTGGCGGCACGGGTGGAGGCGGAGCGGGTGTTCACGGCGGACGTGGCGCACGAGCTGCGGACGCCCGTGGCGGGCCTGGTGGCGTCGGCGGAGCTGTTGCCGCATCCGCGGGCGGTGGAGATGGTGCAGGAGCGGGCGCAGACGATGCGCTCGCTGGTGGAGGACCTGCTGGAGGTCTCCCGGCTGGATTCCGGAGTGGAGCGGGCGCAGCTGGATCCGGTGGAGCTGCCGTCGCTGGTGCGCGGCATCGTGAAGCGGGCGCGGGGGCAGCGCGGGGTCGACGACGTGTCGGTCGAGGTGGTCGGCGAGGGCCGGATCGTGGCGACGGACGCGCGGCGGGTCGAGCGGATCCTGGTGAACCTGCTGGGGAACGCGGCCAAACACGGGAAGCCGCCGATCGAGGTGCGCGTGGAGGGCGCGCGGATCGTGGTCCGCGACCACGGTGCCGGCTATCCGCCGGAGCTGGTGGACCAGGGGCCGCGCCGGTTCCGTACGGCGGCGCCGGAGCGGGGCACGGGGCACGGTCTGGGGCTGACGATCGCGGTGGGCCAGGCGGTGGTGCTGGGCGCGAGTCTGGAGTTCGGCACGGCGGAGGGCGGCGGCGCGCAGGCGGTGCTCGAGCTTCCGGAGGCGGATCCGCCCGCGGAGGGTGCCTGAGGGGTCCGGCCGGGGCCGGACCCGCCGGGCGGGGGGTTACAGCCCCAGGTCCTTGATGATCTTCGCGACGTGGCCCGTGGCCTTGACGTTGTAGAGGGCGCGCTCCACCTTGCCCTCCTCGTCGACGATGACGGTGGAGCGGATGACGCCCGTCACGGTCTTGCCGTACAGCTTCTTCTCGCCGAAGGCGCCGTAGGCCTCCAGCACCTTCTTCTCGGGGTCGCCGACCAGGGTGACCTTGAGGTCTTCCGCGTCGCGGAACTTCGCGAGCTTCTCGGGCTTGTCGGGGGAGACGCCGATGACGTCGTAGCCGTGCCCGGCGAGGAAGTCGAGGTTGTCGGTGAAGTCGCACGCCTGCTTGGTGCAGCCGGGCGTGAGGGCGGCGGGGTAGAAGTAGACGATGACCTTGCGTCCTTTGTGGTCGGCGAGGGAGACCTGCTTGCCGTCCGCGTCGGGCAGGGAGAAGGCGGGGGCGGTGTCGCCGGGCTGAAGTCGCTCGCTCATGAGGTCTCCTCGTCGGGGGTCGCGCGGGGTGCCCCGCGTGGGCTGTCCGGTCCCCGAGAGTAGTCAGCTCCTCGATCGGGGGTGCCGTGGGGCACGGGGTCCGGTGAGCTGACAGACTGTCGTCATCACTCATCATCACTCTTTTCGAGACGACGGAGGCAGCGCGGTGTCGGATGCCAGGACCCCTGCGCAGATCGAGGCGGACATCGCCCGCAGGCGGAACGAGCTCGCCGTGACGCTCGACGAGATCGGTGTGCGCATGCACCCTAGGACGATCGTGGGCGATGCGAAGGCCAAGGTCGCCTCGAAGGTGGACCAGACCGCGGGGCGCGCCTATGTGGCGGCGAACCAGCTGGTCTCGGACGTGCGGTCGCGCTTCGTGGCCGAGGACGGCTCGCCGCGGCTGGAGCGGATCGTGCCGGTGGCGATGGTCGCGGTGGGCGTGATCGGGCTGCTGACCCTCTCCTCGCGCCGCCGCCGGGCGTAGGTCACACCGGCGGATCCGCGGCCCATGGCCTCGGGGCCGCGCCGGGGCGGGTACGGTCATGGCGTGAGTACGCACACCACCCACGACAAGCTGCCCATCCGGATGCTCCACGACCGGGTGCTGGTCCGGACCGATATCCCGGAGGGCGAGCGCCGTTCCAGCGGCGGCATCGTCATCCCGGCGACGGCGGCGGTGGGCCGCCGGCTGGCCTGGGCGGAGGTCGTGGCGGTCGGGCAGAGCGTGCGCACGGTGGAGCCGGGCGACCGGGTGCTCTACGACCCGGAGGACCGCGCAGAGGTGGAGGTCCGCGGCGTGGCGTACGTCCTGATGCGCGAGCGGGATCTGCACGCGGTGGCGGCGGAGCGGCTGGAGGGCTCCGAGGACTCCACGGGGCTCTACCTCTGACGCCTCTGACGTACGGGAGCCCGCCGCCCGCGTTTCCCTCTTTTTGATACCGTCGGAAGAACCCGACGAGACGCGCCGTACCGGGTCAGGACAAGACGACGCACCCCTGTAGGAGCTTTCCACGGAGGTGCCGTCATGGCATGGGTCCTGCTCGCTGTCGCGGGTCTGCTCGAGGTCGCCTGGTCGATCGGGATGAAGTTCACCGAAGGATTCACCAGGCTCTGGCCGAGCGTGTTCACCATCGCGGGTATCGCCGCGAGCATGCTGCTGCTGTCGCAGGCCGCGCGCACGCTGCCGATCGGTACGGCCTACGGCGTGTGGGTCGGCATCGGGGCGGCCGGCGCGGCGGTGTTCGGTATGGCGGTGCTGGGCGAACCGGCGACCGCCGCGCGGATCTTCTTCGTCGTGCTGCTGCTGGTGGCCGTGGTGGGCCTCAAGGCGACCTCGGGTCACTGACCCCGGTGCCTCGCCCCGGGCTCAGTAGTCGCCCAGGAGCGAGTCCCGGTCGCCCCCGTGCCGCCCCGCGTCCTTCGGTTCGTTCGGGAAGAGCGTGAAGGGCGGCAGGGTGGGGAGCCCGGTCGGCGGGCCCGGCAGGGTCGGGGGTCCGGTCGGCCGGCGCGGCGGGGCGGAGGGCTGCGGCGGGAGGTTGCTGGGCGGCGCGGACGCCGTGGGCGGGGCGCTGCTCTCCGGGGGCGCCGAGGTCGTCGGCGGCTCCAGGGTCGGCGCGGGTTCGCCGCCGGAGGTCTGGAGGTCGAAGTCCTTGACCTCGGTGCCCTCCAGCGCCACCTCGGTGTAGGCGGCCCAGATGTCCGCGGGCGCGCCGCCGCCGTTGATGCGGGGCAGCCCGGTCGCGCCGTACAGCGACTTCTGTGTGCCGGTGTCGGAGTCCTGGCCCATGACCGCGACGACCGTGGCCAGGTCGGGGGTGTAGCCCGCGAACCAGGCGGCCTTGTCCTCCTCCGCGGTGCCCGTCTTGCCGGCCGCGGGGCGCCCGGCGGCCTGCGCGGTGGAGCCGGTGCCGTTGTCGACGACGCTCTTGAGGACGGCGGTGGTGGTGTCGGCGGCGTCGCGGGTGACGGCGCGCTTGGGCTCCTTGCCGGGCAGTTCGACGTTCTCGCCGCCCTTGGTGACCTTGTCGACCAGGGTGTACGGGCCGTGCCGGCCGTGGTTGGCGAGCGTCGCGTACGCCTGGGTCATGTCCAGGACGCTGGCGGTGGCCACGCCCAGCGCGATGGAGGGGTAGGGGGTCAGCTCGGGGGTCTTGGCGGGGATGCCGAGGGCGACCGCGGTGTCCTTGACCTTGCCCGGGCCGACGTCCTGTGCCATCTGGGCGTAGACGGCGTTGACCGAGAGGTCGGTGGCCTTGGTGACGTTGAGCTGCCCGTAGGACTTGTCGTCCTCGTTGGCGGGCGCGTAGCCGACGGGGCCGGTCCGCCCTTGCACGGGGCGCTTGTTGGTGCCGTCGTAGAGGGTGTTCGGGGTGATCGGGCGGCCGTCCTGCGTGGTGGAGCCGTTCTCGACGGCCGAGGTGAGGACGAAGGGCTTGAAGGTGGAGCCCACCTGGTAGTCGCGGCGAGTGGCGTTGTTGACGTACTGCTTGGTGTAGTCGATGCCGCCGTAGAGGGCGACCACCCGGCCGGTGGTGGGGTCGATGGAGGCGCCGCCCGCGCGGACGTAGCGGTCGACCTGGCGGTCCTCGCTGAGGTCGTCCATCAGCTGCTTCTGCACGGCGTTGACGAAGGCGTCCTGCTTCTTCCTGTCGATCGTCGTGGTGATGCGATAACCGCCGCGGGCCAGCGTCTGCTCGTCGACGATCTTGTTGTCGGTGGTGAGGTAGTCCTTGACGGCCTCCACGAGATAGCCCCGCTGCCCGGACATGCCCAGCCGCGGCCGGGACTTGCCGGGGGAGGGGAACTTCATGGCGGCGCGCTCGCTCGCGTCGAGCCACTTCTTCTTGACCATGCCGTCGAGGACGTAGTTCCAGCGGCCCATGGCCCGGGGCTTGTTCTCCGGGTGCGCGCCGACGTCGTAGGCGCTGGGCGCGTTGAGGAGCGTCGCGAGATAGGCGCCCTCGGCGGCGTTCAGCTTGTCGGAGTCCTTGTTGTAGTACGCCTGGGCGGCGGCCTGGATGCCGTAGGCGTTCCGCCCGAAGTAGCTGGTGTTCAAATAGCCTTCGAGGATCTCGTCCTTGCTCTCCTCGCGGTCGAGCTTGATCGCGATGAAGAACTCCTTCACCTTGCGGCTGACGGTCTGCTCCTGGCCCAGGTAATAGTTCTTGACGTACTGCTGGGTGATCGTGGAGCCGGACTGCTTGCCCTTGCCGGTGACGGTGTTCCACGCGGCGCGGAGCATGGCCTCGGGGTTGACGGCGGACTCGGAGTAGAAGTCGCGGTCCTCGGCGGCGAGCACGGCGTGCTGGACGGTCTTGGGGACCCGGCTCAGCGACACGCTCTCGCGGTTGACCTCGCCGTCGCGCGCCAACTGGGTGCCGTCGGCGTAGAGATACACATTGCTCTCGGCGGTGGCCGCGCTGTTGGCCGGCGGGATGTTCACCAGCATGTAGCCGGCAACGAGACCGCCCGCGATGAGCAGGACGATCAGCAGGAAGCCGCCGAGGACCATGCGCCAGGTCGGCAGGAGCCTGCGCCAGCCGGTGCGCTTGGGGCGGCGGGGTTTGGCGGAACCACCGGGGCCGGTGGCGCCGTTCGGGGGCCGGCCCGCCCGGCGGGAGCGCTCATCACCGCCGTCCGGCTGCTGCTGTGACTGCTCGTCGCTCATGTCTTTAGGGACTCCTCGGCCGCTCCCGGGGTTGTTCGGCCACGGTGAGCGGTGTTGTGTCGGGCGGTTCGCTGTGCGTCGTACGCCCCGTCGGACACTTTGGCATCATGCGTTCCGAGTCGGAGGGACGTAGCGCACCTGTGACGGCACTGAAGAGCCGAACGGATCAGGCCGACCACTCCCAGGAGTGAAAAATACGTGGTCGGCGGCCGAGCCGTGCGGATAGGCTCCAGCGCTTCGAGGTCAGCGGACTATCGAGGTTCAACGACGAGAGGTGTCCTGGGATGCGGCTGTATGCCGCCGTCGCGGTGAGTGGATTCCGCCGCTATGCCACGTATCGCGTCGCCACCGCCGCCGGTGTCTTCACCAACACCGTTTTCGGCTTCATCATCGCCTATACGTTCATCGCCCTGTGGGACGAACGGCCGCACCTCGGCGGCTACGGCCAGGCGCAGGCCCTGACCTTCGTCTGGGTCAGCCAGGGGCTCCTCGCGGCCATGGCGCTGCTCGGCGGCGGCTTCCAGGAGGAGCTCCAGGAGCGCATCCGCACCGGCGACATCGCGGTGGACCTCTACCGCCCCGCCGACCTCCAGCTGTGGTGGTTCGCCGCCGATCTGGGCCGGGCGGCCTTCCAGCTGCTCGGCCGCGGGGCGGTGCCGCTGGCCGTCGGCGCGCTCTGTTTCGAACTGGCCCTGCCCACCGACCCCCTGGCCTGGCTCGCCTTCCTGCTCTCCGCCCTCCTCGGTTTTGGCGTGGGCTTCGGGCTGCGCTATCTGATCGGCCTGTGCGCGTTCTGGATGCTCGACGGCACCGGACTCAACATGGTGAGCATGCTGTTGAGCGGCTTCTTCTCCGGGATGCTGCTGCCGCTGACGGTCTTCCCCGGAGCGTTCGGCGAGACCGTACGGCTGCTGCCGTGGGCGGCGATGCTCCAGGTCCCGGCGGACGTCCTGCTCGGCCTGCACACGGGCGCGGGGCTGGCCCGGGCGCTCGCCTTCCAGGCGGCCTGGGCGGTGCTCCTGCTGGCGGCGGGGCGCGCCGTGCAGTCGCTCGCGACGGCCAAGGTGGTGGTCCAGGGTGGCTGACCGGTCCGTGGTGGTGACGGGGATACGGGCGTACGGGATCATCGTCGCGATGTGGGTGCGCTCCACGATGGCCTACCGCGCGTCGTTCGTGATGACGACGATCGGCAACTTCGTGGCCAGCGGCCTCGACTTCGTCGCCATCATGCTGATGTTCTCCCACATCGACGCGCTCGGCGGCTTCTCCCTGCCGGAGATCGCGCTGCTGTACGGCGCGAGCAGCTGCTCCCTCGGCCTCGCCGACCTGGTGCTCGGCAGCATGGACCGGATCGGGCAGCGGGTGCGGGACGGCACGTTCGACACGCTGCTGGTGCGCCCGGCGCCGGTCCTCGCGCAGGTCGCCGCCGACCGCTTCGCGCTGCGCAGGCTGGGCCGCATCAGCCAGGGCGCCCTCGTGCTGGGCTGGGGGCTGGCCCGCGTCGACGTCGCGTGGACGCTGCCCAAGGCGCTGTTCACCGTCGCGATGGTGCTCGGCGGGGCGGCCCTCTTCGCGTCCGTCTTCATCGTCGGCGCGGCGTTCCAGTTCTGGGCGACGGAGGCGGCGGAGGTGCAGAACTCCTTCACCTACGGCGGCGCCACCATGCTGCAGTACCCGCCCACGGTCTTCGCGACGGAGCTCGTCCGCGGGGTGACCTTCATCGTCCCCCTGGCCTTCGTCAACTGGCTGCCCGCGCTGCGCCTCCTGGGTCGCGACGACCCGCTGGGCCTGCCCGGCTGGGTCGGCTGCTGCGGGCCCCTGGTCGCGCTCCTCATGCTCACGGGCGCGGGGCTGGTGTGGCGGGCAGGGCTGCGGAGCTATCGGAGTACGGGGAGCTGAGAGGCGGACAGTGGACGGTTTCATCGAACTCGACGGCGTGGAGAAGGTGTTCGACGTACGCCGGAAGACCGGTTTCCTGCGCCGCGAGCGGCATCAGGTGCGGGCCGTGGACGGCATCAGCTTCCGGGTGCCGCGCGGCGAGATGGTCGGCTACATCGGCCCCAACGGAGCCGGGAAGTCCACCACCATCAAGATGCTCACGGGCATCCTGACGCCCAGCGGCGGCCGGCTGCGCGTCGCGGGGATCGACCCCTCCCGCGAGCGGACGAAGCTGGCGCACCGCATCGGCGTCGTCTTCGGACAGCGCACCACCCTGTGGTGGGACCTGCCGCTGCGGGACTCCTACGGACTGGTGCGCCGCATGTACCGCATTCCTGACGCCCGTTACCGAACCAATCTGGACCGCTGCGTCGAACTCCTCGACCTGGGCGAGCTGCTCGACGTGCCCGTGCGCCAGCTCTCCCTCGGGCAGCGGATGCGCGGTGACATCGCGGCGGCGCTGCTGGACGACCCCGAGGTGCTCTATCTCGACGAACCGACGATCGGCCTGGACGTCATCAGCAAGGCGAAGGTCCGGCAGTTCCTCCGCGAGGTCAACGCCGAACGCGGCACGACGGTCCTGCTCACCACGCACGACCTCACCGACATCGAGCAGCTGTGCAAGCGGGTCATGGTCATCGACCACGGCCGCCTCGTCCACGACGGCGGGCTGAGCACGCTCCACACGGTGGGCGGCAGCGAACGCACGCTCGTGGTCGACCTGGAGCACGAACTCCCGCCGATCGAGGGCGTTCCCGGCGCCCGCACGGTGAAGGTCGCGGGACCGCGCCAGTGGCTGGCCTTCCCCGCGGACAGCAGCGCGGCCCCGGTCGTGGCGGCGGTCGCGGAGCGGTACCCGCTGGTCGACCTCTCCATCAAGGAACCGGACATCGAGGACGTGATCGCGAGGATGTACGCGGAGCGGGAGGTGTGAGGCTCAGCCCAGGGACTTGCGCTCGGCCTTCCTCGCCTTGCGGGTGACGCCCACGCCGCCCCACAGCGCGAAGCCGGTGACCCGCACCTTGGGCGCGCCGGGCGTGCCCGGTCCGGTCGCCCGGTCGCCGAAGCCGCCCATGATGCCGATGCCGGAGACCTGGACGTCCAGGTCCGGCGGTACGACGACGCCCATGCCGCCCATCAGGGCGAAGCACCGGATGACCACCTCGCGCTCCGCGAAACGGGCCTCACGGAGGTCGATCTGGCCGCCACCCCACATCGTGAAGGCGGTGAACCGCCGCCCCACCGTCCAGCGCCCCGCGCGGTGGAAACCACCGAAGATCCCGACCGCCCCGCCGGACGTGGCCCTCCCACCGACCCGCTCCGCCCAGCCGTCCGCCGGGGCGGCGCTGTGGGTGGTCGCCGGCAGATCGCGCACGAGCGGCTCCAGCTCGGAGTGCGTACGAGCCTTGTACGCGGCCTCCAGCCGCTGCTCGAACTCCCCCATCTCCAACCGCCCCTCGGCGACGGCCTCCCGCAGGACATCGGCAACCCGATCCCGCTCGGCGTCGGAGGCACGCATGTCGGGGAGTTCGCTCGTCATGCGAATAGATTAGCGAGGGTGGGGTGCGCGCCGTCGCCGCCTGCGGGCCGGTCGCGCCTGCGGCGGGCTTTGTTCCCCTACCCCGCCCCTCCCCGAAACTGGGGCTTCGCCCCAGACCCCGAAGCACGCTTCGCGCGCTGTCCTCAAACGCCGGACGGGCTGGATTGCACGGATCGTGGGTTCGTTGCCTGCGGGCCGCGTCATCTGTGGGGTGCGGAATTACGAGCCACGGTCCGCAATCTCAGCCCGTTGGGGGCACCTCTGGGGGCACCCCCGGACGGAGTCTGGGGGAGGTAGCTGGGGGAGTTTGAGGACGCGCACGCAGTGCGCCCCCGCCGCAGGCGGCAACGGACCTGAGGTTCGGGGTCTGGGGCAGCGCCCCCCACGCGGCGGAGCCGCACATCAGATGCAGCCGGGAAGGGGCGGGGTAGGGGAACAAAGCCCGCCGCAGGCGCCACGCACCCCGCTTTCTCTCACCGCCTCACAACGCCGTAACCGCCTCCCCCTTGAGAACCTCAAGGTCGATGGAATCGGCCATCACCTGATACCCCGCGTCATTCGGATGCAGATGATCCCCGGAGTCGTACGCGGGAAGAAGCCCCTCCGGAGACACCGGATCCCGCAACGCCCGGTCGAAGTCGACCACCGCATCGAACACCCGCCCGGACCGAATCGCCTCGTTGACCCTCTGCCGGGTGATCTCCTGAAGGTCCACGGCCCCCTTGTGCCCGCCGAACGGCGTAAGCGTGGCACCCACGACCCGCAGCCCCCGCGTATGTGCCCGCTCGACCAGCTTCCGCAGGCCGGCGACGATCCGCTCCGGATCCCGCTGCTGCGGCGTACGCAGGATGTCGTTGACGCCCAGCGCCATGATCACGACGCGCGCGCCCGTCCGGCCGAGGACGTCGCGGTCGAAGCGCTCCAGACCGCTGGCGTTGTTCACGGGCGCCGGCCCGGCGTTGCTGAGCAGGATGCGGTTGCCGCTGATGCCCTCGTTGAGGACGCTGTAGCGGGGCGCGCCGGGCTCGGTGCGCAGCCGGGTGGCGAGGAGGTCCGGCCACCGGTGATTGGTGCCGGGGGTGGAGTTGTAGCCGGCGGTGATCGAGTCGCCGAAGGCGACGACCGCGCCGCGGGCCTCCCGGGACCAGACGTCGACGGCGGTCAGATAGCGCCAGGACTGGACCTTGGTGGTGTAGCCGGTGCCGTGCGGGTCCTCGGCCTGGTCGCCGCGGGCGAGGTAGGACGTCTGGCGGGACTGGTTCTGATAGGTCGCCGGGCCCGACGGCGTCGGGGAGAAGGTGGTGACCAGCAGGTCGGCCCCGGCGGCCACGGCCAGCTGCACGGGGTCGCTCAGCAGCGACTGCCCGGCCGGGATCGTCACCGTCGGCTGCCCGCCGAAGCTCAGCCTGCGCATGCTGCCGGGCACGGCGGCGGGGGAGCCGTGGGCCGCGGCCACGGCCAGGGAGGCGTGGGTGACGGGCAGCGGCTGCGCGCCGTAGAGGTTGGAGAGCTGGATCCGGGCGGCCGTGCCGGTGACGCCGTTGTGCACGACGTTGCGGATGGACAGCCCGGGGAAGCCCAGGCGGGTGTTCGGCTCGGCGCCCGACGGCGCGGTGGCCCAGGACCCCACCCATTCACCGGAGGCGGCCGGTGCGGCCGTGCCATGCGCCTCGTGCGGCTCCGCGGCGGGCGTGCGGCCGCGGCCTCCGACGCCGACGAATATCGCCGTCGAGACGAGAATCACCACGGCTGCCAGTGCGGCGAGCACGGCGTAGGCCGTACTTCGGGGCAGAGGTGGCCTGTTCATGGCGGGCTTCTCCTGGGAGTGGCGGAGCGAGACGCTCCGGTGCGGAACCGGGGACGAGACAGCGACTGATCAGCAACAGCGCCCTCGCGGTCCGATCGCCGTTCCATGATCCCACGGGGGCCGGGGGGCGCGCCTGTCGGCCGGTGGGTCACGCAACGTGTCACATGCGACTTGTCAGACGCCGGGAACTCGCGGTCCGTTCCCTGAGTACCTCGGGTAGGGACAATGCACGTGAAGACGGCTGGAACGGGTGGTGCGGATGGAACGGTCCCCTGACGGCGGTTCGGGAGCCGTCGAAGGAGTGGTGCCCCCGGCAGCGGGCGGCCTCACCTATAGCGCCGCGGATGAGGAGAAAAGGCGCGGCGTGCGCCGCATGAAGGGGCTCGCGACCGGTCTGCTGCTCCTCGTCGCGCTCGTCTACGCCCTGGCGAAATGGGGCCAGTCCGCGGGCGCGGGCGCCTGGGCGGGCTATGTCGCGGCCGCCGCGGAGGCGGGCATGGTCGGCGCGCTGGCCGACTGGTTCGCCGTCACCGCGCTGTTCCGGCGCCCGATGGGCCTGCCGATCCCGCACACGGCGATCATCCCCACCAAGAAGGACCAGCTGGGCCAGAGCCTCGGTGAATTCGTCGGCGAGAACTTCCTCTCCGGTGATGTCGTACGCGTAAGGCTGCGGACCGTCGGCATCGCCTCCCGGCTGGGGGCCTGGCTCGCCGACCCCGAGCACGCCGACCGGGTGACGGCCGAGCTGGCCACGGCGCTGCGCGGCGCCCTGACGGTCCTGCGCGACTCCGACGTGCAGGCCGTCGTCGGCGAGGCCATCACCCGCCGGGCGGACGCCCAGGAGATCGCGCCGGGCCTGGGCAACATGCTGGAGAAGATCGTCGCCGACGGCGGCCACCACAGGGTCGTCGACCTGGTGTGCGTACGGGCCCACGACTGGCTGGTCACGCACGGTGACTCGGTGATGCAGGCGGTCACCGGCGGCGCGCCCGGCTGGACGCCCCGCTTCGTGGACCGCAAGGTCGGCGAGCGCGTCTACAAGGAACTGCTGCGCTTCGCCACGGAGATGCGAGACATGCCCGAGCACCCGGCGCGCGGTGCCGTCGACCGCTTCCTGGGTGACTTCGCGCGCGACCTGCGGTCCGACACGGACACCCGGGCCCGCGTCGAGCGCCTGAAGTCGGAGGTCCTCGGGCGCGGCGAGGTGCAGGACCTGATCGCCTCCGCGTGGAGCTCCGTACGCGCCATGATCGTCGCCGCCGCGGAGGACGAACGCAGCGAACTCCGCCTCCGCGTGCGCGCCGGGCTCCTCTCCCTGGGCGCCCGCATGGCCGGCGACGACCGCCTCCGCGCGAAGGTCGACGGCTGGCTGGAGGACGCGGCGGTCTACGTCGTGACCACCTACCGCCACGAGATCACCGCCCTCATCACGGACACCGTCGCGAGCTGGGACGCCGAGCACACCTCCCGCAAGATCGAGGCGCACATCGGGCGGGACCTCCAGTTCATCAGGATCAACGGCACGGTGGTGGGCGCGCTGGCGGGCCTGTGCATCTATTCGGCGTCGCGGCTGGTGGGGGCGTAGGGCAGGCCCCGGGCGCGGCCTCTCCCGGCCACCGCCGGGAGGCGCCCCGGGGTGCGCACCCCCACTTGCCGCACCCCATGTGCCGCGCGCGGCGGCAGGGTTAGGGTCGGCCCGTGCTGAAACGTCCCACCTTGCTGTGGTTGCTCATCCCGTACGTCCTGTTCCTGGGGGCCCTGCCCCTGGTGGACCGGATCCGTCCGACCGTCCTCGGTCTGCCCTTCCTCTTCGCCTGGCTCCTCCTCGCCACGCTCCTCACCCCCGCCGCCGTCTTCCTCGCCTGGCGCGGTGACCGCAAGCGAGGCCGCGTATGAACGCCACCGTCGCCACCTCCGTCTTCGCCGGCTTCATGGTGCTCACCGTCGCCCTCGGCCTGCTGGCCGTGCGCGGCAGGGGAGCGGGCGGCGGGCTCGCCGAGTGGTCGGTGGGCGGCCGCAGCCTCGGCACGGTCTTCATCTGGGTGCTGATGGCCGGTGAGGGCTACACGAGCTTCAGCTATCTGGGCGCGGCGGGCTGGGGCTACAACTACGGCGCCCCGGTGCTCTACGTCATCGCGTACATGTCGTGCGGGTACGCGATCGGCTACGTCGTCGGCCCCACCCTCTGGTCGTACGCCCGCAGGCACGGCCTCGTCACCATCACCGACATGGTCGCCCACCGCTACAACAGGCCCTGGCTCGGCACCCTGGTGGCGATCCTGGCGACGGTCTGCCTGCTGCCGTACATCCAGCTGCAGATCACCGGCATGGGCGTGGTCGTCTCGACCATCTCCTACGGCGCGATCAGCCTGAACTGGGCGTACTTCATCGCCTTCGCCGTGACGACCGGCTTCGTCGTGGTGAGCGGGCTGCGCGGCAGCGCCTGGGTCTCAGTGCTGAAGGATGTGCTGGTCATCGGCACATTGGGCTTCCTCGCGGTCTACGTACCGCTGCACTACTTCGACGGCTACGGCCCGTTCCTCGACCGGATCGTGGCGGAGAAGCCGGACTGGCTGACGTTCACGGGCCACGGCGGCAGCGGGCTCGGCGGCGGCTGGTTCGTGACGACGAGCTTCCTCAACTCCCTCACTGTCGTCATCTTCCCGACGACCGTGGCCGGCTACCTCGGCGCGCGGAACGCAGGCGCCCTGCGCCGCAACGCGATGCTGCTGCCGTTCTACAACGTCCTGCTGTTCGTGCCGATGCTCCTCGGCATGGCGGCCGTCTTCGTCGTGCCCGGCCTCACCGGCGCGGGCTCCAACCTCGCGCTCTTCAAGCTCGTCGTGGACTCGCTGCCCGCGTGGGCGGTCGGCCTGATCGGGGTGGCGGCGGCGCTGTCGTCGATCGTGCCGATGGCGGTGTTCATGCTGGTCATCGGCACGATGTGGGGCAAGAGCGTGCTCGGCGTCATGCCCCGGCTCGCCGGGCGCCCCGACCGGCAGAAGACGGGCGCCCAGGTCGTCGTCGTGGCCGCGGGCACGCTGGCCCTGCTGATGACCTACACCGCGCCGAACACCCTGGTGAGACTGTCGCTCATCTCGTACGAGGGCATGGCCCAGCTCGTCCCCATGATCCTGCTGGGGCTGGTGTGGCGGAAACTGACGCTGTGGGGGGCCATGAGCGGCCTCGTGGCGGGCGGGACGCTGGTCTGCGCCCTGGTCTTCACCGACCACGACCCCGTGTGGGGCGTGAACGCGGGAGCGCTCGCCCTGGGCGTGAACGTGCTGGTGGCGCTGGGCGTCTCCTGGTGGGGACCGCGGCCACGGCCCGCGGACGCCGCGCGCCCCGACGAGGAGGTGCTGGCGCGGGATCCCGGCCCGGGTGAGGCCGTTGTCAGTGGCACGGTCTAAGTTGGACTTCTGAAGTCCGACGGAGGATTCGTCAGAGGATTTGTCGGAGAAGGGGGGCCGCGCTGATGAACGCCGTATTCCGTACGCACGTGAGCGTGCTCCTCTTCCTGCTGTCCGAACTGCTCCTCGCGCAGAGCGGCTTGCTGGGCGTGGTCGCGCTCGCCGCGACCACCGCTGTCGCGGCCGCCCTGCTGCTCGCCGCCGTGGCCGCCACGGCCCGCACCCGCGGCCCGCTCACCCCCACGCGAATACGCACCGCGATCCGCGACCGGGAACTGCGTACGGCGTTCCTCGCCCAGCGCGATCCCGACGGACGGGGCCGGCGACGGCCTCGCGCGCCCGGCCGTGCCCTCCCGACGGCCGCGTAGGCGCTCACCGCTTCTCTCCCGCTGAGCCCGCGCGGCTCGTCACGCCCGAATGCTTCTGATTCCGGTACGACGAGACCCGTGGAGGGCTCACCATGTCCGCTTTCGTTTCCCCGCTCCTTGCCTGCCTCACCTCCCTGGCAGAGGCGATCGACCCGCTGTTCGGCGCCTCGGCCACGGCTGTCGCGATCATCCTGTTCACCCTCGGCGTGCGGCTCGCGCTGCACCCGCTGGCCCGCTCGGCGGCGCGCGGTCAGCGGGCCAAGGCCGAACTCGCCCCGCGCATGGCCGAGCTGCGGCGCAAGCACAAGAGCGACCCCGAGCGGCTGATGCGGGCGATGCGTGAGGCACACGCGAAGGCGGGGGTGTCACCGATGGCCGGCGCCCTGCCGTCGCTGGCCCAGCTGCCGGTCCTGTTCGTGATGTACCACCTCTTCAGCAGCGGCGCCCCCGGCCTGCTGGACCACACGCTGCTGGGCGCGAGGCTGGGCGGCCACTGGACGGACGCCCCGTTCGGCACGCAGGGGCCGGTCTACGCGGCCCTGTTCGTCGTGGTCGCGGCGGTCGCCACGTGGACGTACGTCCGCTCGCGCCGGACGCCCGTGCCGGCCGGGGCACCGGCCCTGACGAGGTATCTGCCCCTGCTCTCCTTCGGGACGCTGATCACGGTGGCCGTGGTCCCGCTGGCAGCCGGGCTCTATCTCGTGACGAGCAGCACGTGGACGGCGCTGGAGCGGGCGTACCTGACCCGAGGGCTGCCTGCCGCCCCGTCCACCGCCTGAGCGGCCCGTTCCGCTTGGGGAGGGGAAAGACACCGGCCGCCAACAGGCCGAAACCTTCCTTGCGGAGCCCCCCTCCGTTCGCACACGATCAAACCGATCCCTCGATGGCCGTCCCCATCGGCCGACCCGGACGGGCAACCGCCGACCACGACCTCGGGAGACCGGATGAAACTGCTGCGCACAGGCCCGCCAGGAGCGGAACGCCCCACCCTGCTCGACGACGAGGGCACGCTCCGTGACCTCACCACGGTCGTGGACGACATCGACGGAAGGCTGCTGGGCGACCGCTCCGCACTGGAGCGCGTACGGGCCGCGGTGGGCGCCCGGATCCTCCCGGCCCTCGACCCGGCGGGCCTGCGGATCGGCCCGCCGGTCGCCCGCATCGGCAAGATCGTGTGCGTGGGCCTCAACTACCACGGCCACGCCGCCGAACTCGGCGTACCGGCCCCCGAGGAGCCCGTTCTCTTCCTCAAGGCACCGGACACGGTCGTCGGCCCGGAGGACCCGGTGCTGGTGCCACGCCGCAGCGAGAAGACGGACTGGGAGATCGAGCTGGCCGTCGTCATCGGCCGCACGGCACGCCACCTGGAGACGGACGCGGAGGCGCTGGCCTCGATAGCCGGCTACGCGGTGGCGAACGACGTGTCCGAGCGGGAGTTCCAGCTGGAGCGCGGCGGCCAGTGGGACAAGGGCAAGAACTGCGAGACGTTCAACCCCCTGGGCCCCTGGCTGGTCACCACCGACGAGATCCCCGACCCACAGGCCCTGCGCCTGCGCCTGTGGGTCAACGGCGAGCTGAAGCAGGACGGCACGACGGCCGACCAGATTTTCCCGGTCGCAGAGGTCGTCCGCTACGTCAGCCGCTTCATGACGCTCTACCCCGGCGACATCATCAACACCGGCACCCCCTCCGGAGTGGCGGACGGCCACCCCGACCCCAAGCCGTACCTCCGGGCGGGCGACGTGATGGAACTGGAGATCGAGGGCCTGGGCCGCCAGCGCCAGCAGTTGAAGGACGCGTAGGGGCACCGGACGAGCCGGGACCGGCCGGTCCCGGCTCGTCAGCCGCGGGCCGAGGCCCCCGGACCCGGCGCTGCGTCAGGGACGCAGGATGCCGTCGAAGCCCGCCCAGTCCGACCAGGTGCCGTTCACGGACGTCTGCCACCGGTGGAAGATGTTGCCGGCGCTGTTGACCCCGAACAGCTCGATCCGTCCGTCCGCGTTGGTCTCGGCGGCGACCTGGCTCAGCGCCCCGTCGAACTGCGCCCAGCCCGACCAGGGGGACCCGCTGAAGTTCTGCGAGCGGTGGAAGACGCCGTCGCCGCTGTTGGTCCCGAAGATCTCCAGCCGTCCGTCCGCGTTCCGCGCCGCCGCGATCGTCGTGAGCGCACCGTCGAACTGCACCCATCCGGTCCAGGACCCGCCGGGAGTGGTCTGGTAGCGGTGGAAGATGTTGCCGGCGCTGTTCACACCGAAGAGCTCCAGCCGTCCGTCCGCGTTGGCCTCCGCGGCCACCTGCGTCAGCGCGCCGTCGATCTGGTCCCAGCCCGACCACGGGCCGCCGATGGAGAGCTGCGAACGGTGGAAGATGCTGCCCGCGCTGTTGGCCCCGAAGAGCTCCAGCCGCCCGTAGACGTCGCGGGCCACGGCGATGGAGGTGAGGAGTCCGTCGAGCTGTTCCCAGCCCGACCAGGCGCCGCCGGGGGACGTCTGCCAGCGGTGGTAGATGTTCCCGGCGCCGTTGACGCCGAAGAATTCCATCCGGCCGTCGGCGTTGGTCTCGGCGGCGACGGCACGCAGCGCGCCGTCGAACTGGACCCAGTTCGCCCAGGGCCCGCCGATGCTGTTCTGCGACCGATGGAAGACGGCGTCGCCACTGTTGACGCCGAAGAACTCCAGCCGCCCGTCCGCGTTCCGGGCCGCGGCTATGGAGGAACCGAAGGGGGAGGTCGTCCTGACGCCGTGGGACGAGGGGGCCGCGGCCGCCTCCGACCAGCCGACACCCGGCGCGGCCGCCAGCACCGTCACGGCCGCCACGGCCGCGACACCTGCTCTCAGGGAACGGATCCACTGACCCATCCGTCTGTGTCTCTTACCCATGCGACTGTCCTTTCCTGTGCAGAAACGGAGAACCCACGGGGTCGGGGCGCGGAATCCGGCGCCCGGTTTCTGTACGTCGATCGGCACGCATCGAGCGCCCGCACCCTACAACGGCGCCATGGCCCAGCCCAGAGCCGGCGACGGGCTGGCGGAAACGATGCGCGAGGGCTGCCCTCAGGTGGGGCGATTCGGGGGAAAGGGGGCGTGTGCTGCCCCACTCACGCGCCCTGAGTGTGCATATTTTCGGACATGCGCAAGGTATTGGGCGGAACAGGCCGGCACCGACGTCCGAGACGGTGGCGCGGCCGACGGCCGCTGGTCGCCATGACCGTGGTGTCCGGCGCACTGCTGGTATGCGCGTTCACGGGCCTGGACCGCCCACCCACGCGCTACGTCCCGGTGCACCACCGCAGCACGCCGCCCCTGGGCGACACGATGGTCCTGGGCGGTGGCCTGATGCTCGCCGGCGCGGGCCTGGGCCTGATGGTCCTCGTCAGGTCCCGGCAGGGGAGGGGGCGGCTGTAACGCTCTGTCCCTGGGGGGCGTCAGGAGTCGTTGCCCTGAGCGGGATTGAGGACGTCTTGCTGTATGGCGTGGACGAAGGTCTGCCATGTTTGCGGTGGGAAGGTGAGCGCGCCGTGGGACCGGGCCTTGCTGTCACGTACGGCTATGAGTTCGCCGCTTGCCAGCCGAATTTCGACACAGTCGTCGCTTTCGTCAGGGCTGTAAGAGGACTTACGCCATCTGTAGCGGGATAAGTAGTGGCGTATCACGGGATGCACCTCACTCGCGTTCAAGCTCTTGCGCGATGGATGAGATCAGCTCGGCTGACTCCTGGACCGACAGTGCTGAAGCTTGCAACTCTTCGAATGCTTTGCGGTACTTCGCCACGGCCTGGTCCTCGTCCAAGTACAGATCGCCCCCAAGGTAGGACACCTGGACGACATCGAACTCCAGTGGCTCGGGGTAGGAGTACAGGATGAAGGATCCGCTGGTGTTTGTGAACCTGCCCTGTGAGTAGGGGATGACCTGGATCGCCAACTCTGGACTCTGGCTCAGGGAGGCCAGGTGGCGCAGCTGGTCGGCCATGACCTGAGGGCCACCGATCTGTTGGTGAATTACGCCCTCCGTCAAGACACTTGCGTACTTCGGAGGATTGCCTCGGAGGAAGATGCTCTGGCGGCTCATGCGAATATCAACGGACAGCCTGAGCTGCTCCTCGGACAATGGCTGCGATTGGCCTTCGAGTACGGCGGTCGCGTACGCCTGGGTCTGCAGCAGCCCGGGAACAACTCGGCACTGGAACGCCGCGATGCTGGCCGCATCCGACTCCAAAGTGAGCGTTTCTTTGAAGTGGTTCGCGAGCGCCTCGCTGTATCGATGCCACCAACTGCGTTTGTTTCCCTCGGCCGCGAGAGCGATGAGCCACCTGCGTAGCTTCTCGTCCTCGGCTCTGTAGAGGTTGAGCAAGACCTCAAGCTCAAGTCGAGTGGTACGGAACAGCCCCGTCTCTTGTCGGCTGATCTTCGTCTTGTCGCCGTGGATCGCTTTCGCCGCTTCTTCGGTCGAGATGTTGGCTGCTTCTCGAAGTGCTCTCAACTCGGCGCCCAGCCTGCGGCGACGAGCTGTCCGACGGGCGTTCCCCATGGCTTCCTCCCCTGCTGGCGGTGCTTGCCCAGTGTGGTCCAGAAGCCAGGCCGCAGGCGTGCGATCACCCACAAGGATGAAGCTGGCCCACTATGGGCCCAACTTGGTTGCGCTAGCCCAAATGGCGGTCCATCGTGGATACGTGGCTACGGTGCGTAGCCGAACACCGGCACTGGGGGGAAGGCGCGCGGAGCGATGACGTACAGGAACGGCGCGTTCGTGGTGGACACCCGCGAAGAGCGGATCGGGCAGGTGATCGACAGCGTGGGGAGACGCGGGCACCTACGCGAACCAGGAGGCGGGCAGGAGTGGGAAGTCCCCTTCTCCGCCCTGCGGTTGGCCACGCGGGACGAGCGGGAAGTGATCGGCCTCTGGCCCCAGACGATCAAGCCGTTCCGAGGGTGCGGGGAGTGCCCGGAGCTCGCGGCCGCGCTGCGCGACGCCCAGGCCGGCGGCGACAGACTCAAAGCCGCGAAAGCGATCCTCGCTCAACGCGCGCACTGGCGACTGGAGCACGGACTGTGACCATCGCAGCGACACTCGCATGTACACACCGCGACAGCTGGACACACACCGGAGGCGAAGCCCGCTGCGAAAGCTGCGGGGTGAGACGGTTCACGGAATACCGCGCGGTGCGCCCACCGGGAATAGCGCAGGCACTGACCCCACCCCGCAGGACCGCCGCAACCGCGGACCGCGCGGCAGCCGAGTGGCTGATGCGCCGAACCCGCCGCAGGGGATGGCGACCTGGAGGGTGACACCATGCGCCGGACAGAAAGGCGCCGCCATGGAACAGCCCCGGCACGGGACACCACACCACCTCGAACTCTGGCTCCCCGACCTCGCTCGCGCGGAAAGAAGCCTCGGATGGCTACTGGAAACCCTGGGATACGAGCCGTACCAATCCTGGGAACACGGCCGCAGCTGGCGGCTCGGATCCTTCTACATCGTCGTCGAGCAGTCCCCGGCACTCACCACCCGCACCCACGACCGCCACCGCCCGGGCCTCAACCACCTGGCCTTCCACGTCGAGAACCGGACCACGGTGGAGACCCTCACCGAAGCGGCAAAGAAACAAGGCTGGCACCTGATGTACGCCGACCGACACCCGTACGCGGGAGGGGAAAAGCACTACGCGGCGTTCCTGGAGAACGACGACGGCTTCGAGGTCGAACTGGTAGCCCAGGAATAGCAAAAGCGGAGACACCGAAACGGACCCGCACTTGCCCTCCGGCGGGAGGGGGTGGGGCCGGAGGGTGGGGTTCTGGAACGCGGTGCGACTTCAGGGCGCCCAATACGTCTTACGGTGCCTGCACCGCGTTCCAGGTCCCCAGCCCGGAGGCGCCGCCCCCGGCACCCACAACCCAGCCCGTCCGGCGCTTGAGGACACGCCCGAAGGGCGTCCCGCCGCAGGCGCACACAACCCGCACCCAGAAGCGCCCCCGCACCCAGCGGAAAGCGCACCCAGCGGACCCCGCAGCAGAATCAGCCCCCCACTGCCCCCAAAAACCGCTCCAACCCCTCAACCACCAACCCGTGATCCTCCCCCTGAGCCAGCCCAGAGACAGCGACCACCCCCACAACCCCCGTCCCGCGCAAGCGAATCGGAAACGCCCCACCATGCGCCGCATAGCGATCAGGATCAAGACGGGAGTGAGACTCGAACGTACGCCCCTTCGCCCGGAACCGCGCCCCGACAAGGAAGGAGGACTCCGCATACCGCTCAACCACCCGGCACTTGCGGTCGACCCAGGCGTCATTGTCGGCGGACGTCCCCGGCAACGCACAGTGGAAGAGCCGCTGGGAACCCCGCCGGATGGAGACGGTAACCGCCGCACCACGCTCGCGGGCGAGGGAGACGAGCAGGGACCCCAGCTCCCAGGCATCATCGTTCCCGAACCGATCAAGAACGAGCCGCCGCTCATCATCTTCCAGCGAAGCGACGACGTCCTCCAGGGAAGCGCCCTCGCCCCTCACCCGAGCAACCTCACCCATCACACCGCCCCCTCAACCCGCACCACACGCCCTTCATCAGCCGAAACCCGAGCCGCTTCGAGGACCCGCAAAGCCGCAGCGGCCTCACGAGCGGAAACCGGCGGCTGACCACCCGGGCCAGAAAGGAGGGCTTCCACCACGGCCGAGTAGTAAGCGGGGTAGTCACCAGGCAGCGTGTGGACGGGTTCGCCGCCACCCGTGCGCGGAGACTCGCCGGCGCCGATGCGCCCCCAGGCGGACTCGGGCTCGACGCCCCAGGCCGCAGGGTCGTCCGACGGGCGGAGCCCTTCGCGCAGGGCTGCCTCCTGGGGGTCGAGGCCGTACTTCACATAGCCGGCGGAGCTGCCCAGCACCCGGAAGCGCGGGCCGAGTTGGGCGGTGACGGCGCTCACCCACAGCTGGGAGCGGACGCCGTTCGTGTGGGTGATGGCGATGAACGTGTCGTCGTCGGCCTCGGCGCCGGGCCGGCGGATATCGACCTCGGCGTACACGGTGGCGGCGGGCCCGAAGAGGGCGAGGGCCTGGTCCACGACGTGGCTGCCCAGGTCGTAGAGGAGCCCGCCGATCTCGGCGGGGTCGCCGGACTCCCGCCAGCCACCCTTCGGCCGGGGCCGCCACCGTTCGAAGCGGGACTCGAAACGGAGGACGTCCCCGAGCGCGCCGTCACGGATGAGCTGCTGGACGGTACGGAAGTCGTTGTCCCAGCGGCGGTTCTGGAAGGCGCTGAGCAGCAGGCCGCGTTCGTCGGCGAGGTCGGCCAGGGCCTCGGCCTCGGCGGCGGTCGCGGCGAGGGGCTTGTCCACGACGACGGGCAGCCCCGCTTCGAGGGCGGTGCGGGCGAGGGCGACGTGCGTGCGGTTGGGGGAGGCGATGACGATGAGATCGAGCTCGTCGGCGCGGGCGAAGAGGGCGTCCGTGTCGGCGACGGTACGGACACCGGGGTGTTCGGTGACGGCCTGGCGCTGCCGCTCGGGGTTGGCGGTCACGACGGTGTCGAGGACGAGACCGTCGGTCGCGGCGATCAGCGGGGCGTGGAAGACGGAGCCCGCGAGGCCGTAACCGATGAGCCCGACGCGGTAGGGGGTGCGGGGGGTGTCAGTGGTGCCATCCATGCGTTCCACTTTGGCAACGCTGTTGCGAAAGTGCAAGCGGTGACGACAATGGTGAGGTGAGCAGTACGAATACCCCCCGCCAAGCCACAAGCCCGGACGCCAGCGCAGCCACAAACCCGGACACGAACCCGGACGCGGACCCGGACGCGAGCCGAGACGCTCGCCCGGGCGTCCGCTCCTCCGGACCCGCGCCCCTCGGTCCGGCGGGTGCGAATCTCGTCGCGCTGCGGGATCACAACACTGCCGTGGTCCTCGGCCTGCTGCGGGACGCGGGGCCGGAGGGGGCCAGCAGGGCCGAGCTGGCGGCGGGCGCGGGGCTCACCCCGCAGGCCGTCAGCAAGATCGGCGCGCGGCTGCGGGCGGCCGGGCTGGCCGCGGACGCCGGGCGCCGGGCCTCGACGGGCGGCAAGCCGCCGACGCTCCTCCGCCTGGTCCCGGAGGCGGGCCACGCGGTGGGCCTGCACCTGGACCGGGACGCGATGACGGCGACTCTGGTCGATCTGTCGGGTGCGGAGGTGGCGACGCGTACGGCTCCGCTGGCCTTCGGGTCGGGGGCGGAGGCGGTGCTGGCCGAGGTGGCGGCGCTGCTTGACGGCCTGCTTCCGGCCACTGTCCTGGGTGTAGGGGTCGCTGTGCCGGGCCCGCTCGATCACCGGGGCGGTGTGCTGGGGAAGGTGACGGGCTTCCCGCGGTGGGACGGATATCCGCTGCGGGACGCGCTCGCCGGGCGGCTCGGCGTGCCGGTGGTGATCGACAAGGACACGAACGCGGCGGCGCTGGGGCTGCTGCCACGCGGCGGAGCGTCGTCCTTCGCCTACCTCCACCTGGGTACGGGGCTCGGTGCGGGGCTGGTGCTGGGTGGCGCCGTGCACCGGGGGGAGCGGACGGGAGCGGGGGAGTTCGGCCACCAGGTGCTCCAGCTCGACGGACCGCTCTGTGCGTGCGGCAGCCGTGGCTGCGTCGAGGCGCTCTGCCTGGAGGCGGTGGTGGCGGGGGATGTGGGGCGCGCGGCCTGGCTGTTGGGGGTGGGGGCGAAGAATCTGGTGCGGCTGCTGGACATCGACCTGGTGCTGCTCGGGGGCAGGACGGTGCTGGCGCATGCGGCCCGGTTCGAGGAGGGGGTACGGACGGTGGTCGGCGAGGCGACCTGCGTGGAGGTGACGGAGGAGAGAGCCGTGGTGACGGGCGCGGCCGAGCTCGCGCTGGCACCGCTGTTCGGCGGAGCGGTCGGCTAGGGCGGGGCTCCCCCGTCCGCTCTTCCCCGGCTTTGGCCCCTGGCCCCTGGCCCTGGCCCCTGGCCTTGGCTTTGGCCCCTGGCCCTGGCCCCTGGCCTTGGCTCCGGCCCCTGGCCTTGGCTCCGGTCCTTGGCCCCGACCCCCTGGCCCCGCCCCCCCGGGCCTCAGTCCCGCCCCGCCCCCGAGCCCCCGCCCATACGGATCAAAAGAAAATACGCACATCGAGCGGAATCGCACCCCCACTCAGCCCACCCGAGCCGCGCCGGGCCCCCGGCCCCACCTGTGCGCTGCCACCGTGACTCGCGTTCCCGGACCCTCCGGAAAGGTTTCGCGATGTACCTGCCCCGTGCGCTCGTCGTCAGCGCCGTCGCGCTCGCGATCGTTTCGTCGGCGGCACCCACGTACCCCCGGCCTCCCCTCGACCGGGCGCCCGTCCAGTCGCGCTGCGGCCGTCCGGGGAGCGCCACGTTCCCGATCGCCGCGCGGCTGAACGGCGGTCCCGGTACGTACGAGCGCGGCGGTGAGCAGCAGGTCTGGGAGCTGGAGCTGCGCAACGGCACCGGGGCGGACTGCCGGGACGTGCACCCGGTGGCGGTGTTCGCGGACCGGGGGCGCGTGCTGCGGCCGGGCGACATCCGGTTCGACTTCTACGACACGGCGGCCTCCCGCTGGCGGCCGGTCCGGTTCGAGCGGACCGACGAGGCCGAGAACGTCGGTGTCTTCGAGGGCACTTCGCCCGACTTCCCCGGCTTCGCGGTGCCCGCGCACGCCGCCGTGCCCGTACGCGTACGCCTCGGCTTCACCGGCGGCGCGCCCGAGGGGCCGGTCACGTTCAACGTGACCGCCGTGCAGCGGCGCGGGGGCGACGGCGAGTGGGTGGGGGAGTCCGGCGACTACACCTTCGCTGTCGCGGGCACCGCCGCGAGCGCCGCCCCGGGCGCCGGCCGCGCCGATGACGAGGCGCCCGGCGAAGGGGAGGCCACCGAGGCCGGACACCGCTCCCTGCTCGCCGACACCGGCTCCCAGCGGCCGCTCTTCGCGATCGGCGCGGCCGCCTTCGCCCTGCTCCTCGCCGGCGGTTCCATGATCTTCGGGGCGCGGCGCGCACGGCGCTGAGGTGCGAGGATCGCGCCGTGGACTTCATGGACTACCCCGGCGGCACGGGGGAGCAGGCACCCGGCGCCGCACCCGGCGCGCCCATCCGCGCGGGCATCCCCGAGCACGGCCGCATCCCGAAGTATTACGCGGTCAAGACCCGAGTGGCCGCCCTGCTCGACGAGTTGGGCGAGGGCGGACTGCTGCCGACCGAGCGCGACCTCGCGGTGCGCTTCGAGGTCTCCCGCGAGACCGTCCGCCAAGCCCTGCGCGAACTGCTCCTGGAAGGACGGCTGCGCCGCGCGGGGCGCGGCACGGTCGTCGCGGGACCCAAGCTGGAGCAGCCCCTCGCCCTCGCCAGCTACACCGAGGGCGTCCGCAGGCAGGGCCGCCGCCCCGGCCGCTCCCTCATCGGGCTCGACCGCTTCCCCTGCCCGCCCGCGCTCGCGACCGACCTCGGCGTCGAACAGGGCGCGCCCGTATGGCATATGGAGCGCGTACTGCTCGCCGACGACGAGCGGGTCGGCCTGGAGAGCACCTATGTCGCGGTCGAGCGGGTGCCGCGCCTGGACGCCGACTTCGAACCGGACTCCTCCTTCTACGGCTATCTCCACGACCACCTCGGCATCTCCTTCGGCGACGCGGACGAGCGGCTGGAGACCGTACTGGCCACGCCCCGCGAAGCCCTCCTCATCGGCACGCCGCCCGCGCTGCCGATGCTGCTGATCCACCGTCTGTCCCGGGACACGGACGGCCGCCCGCTGGAGCGGGTGCGGTCGCTCTACCGGGGCGACCGCTTCTCCTTCACCACACATCTGGGAACGAAACGATAGAAGTCGACCACCCGGAACCTCCTCCTTGTGTAACGTAAAGATAACGGGTCTAGGCCAAGTTTGACAGCCCGTTCACCGTCCCGTCGTCGCCCGGACCGCTGGGTGACACCGGCCCCGAGGAGCGTTCCGGTCATGCGAGTCATAGTCGTCGGAGCCGGCGTGCTGGGAACCATGCACGCCTGGCACGCGGTCCAACGCGGCCACGAGGTCGTCCACATCGAGCGCGAGGCCGAGGCCCGGGGTGCCTCCGTCCGCAACTTCGGGCTGGTCTGGGTCGGTGGCCGGGCCGGTGGTGAGGAGCTGGACACGGCCCTGCGCGCACGGCAGCTCTGGGAAGAGATCGCCGACAGCGTCCCCGGCCTCGGCTTCCGGGCCAACGGTTCGCTGACGGTCGTCACCAACGAGGCGGAACTGACCGTCGCCCGTGCCGCCCTCGCCCGCCCCGACGCCGCCGCCCGCGGCTTCGCCCTCCTCGGCCCCGAGGAGACCCGCGAGCTCAACCCCGCCCTGCGCGGCGAGATCCGCGGCGCCCTGTGGTGCCCGCGTGACGCCGCCGTCGAACCGCGCACCGCCCAGCGCGCCCTCAAGGACGCGCTCCTCGCCTCCGGCCGCTACACCTTCCTGGGCGGCCGCGAGGTCCGCGAGACCATCGGCGAGCACGCCGTCCGCGACGACCACGGAGTCACCCACACCGGTGATGCCGTCGTCCTCTGCACCGGCGCCTGGCTGGGCGGCCTGGTCCGCGAACTCGCGCCCGACCTGCCCGTACGGCGCGTACGCCTCCAGATGATGCAGACCGCGCCCCTCGGCGAGCGGCTCACCACCTCCGTGGCCGACGCCGACAGCTTTCGCTACTACCCCGCCTACGACGGCCCCGCCCTGGACGCCCTGGCCGCCGCACAGAGCCAGCCGCCCGTCGCCGCCGAGCACCGGATGCAACTGCTCACGGTCCAGCGTGCGGACGGCGGGCTGACGATCGGCGACACCCACGAATACGCGGCACCGTTCGCCTTCGACGTCGACGAGGACCCGTACGAACACCTGACGACCGTCACCGAAACGCTCCTCGGCCGGCCCCTGCCGAAGATCCGGCGCCGCTGGGCCGGGGTGTACGCGCAGTGCGTCGACACCACGCGTGTCGTGCACCGCCAGCGGGTGCGCGAGGGCGTCTGGCTGGTGACCGGGCCCGGCGGCCGCGGCATGACCTGCGCACCCGCCATCGCCGAGACCACCGCGAACGAACTGGGCTGGTGAAGGAGATGACTTCGGTGACCAATGAGAAGACTGCCGACGGAAAGAACGCGACGATCGGGCTCGTCGTCCTGGACATGGCCGGCACGACCGTCGCCGACGAAGGGCTCGTCGAGCGGGCCTTCGAGAGCGCCGCGGCCGAGCTCGGCGTACGGCCGGGATCGGCGGAACACGCCGCCCACCTCGCCCACGTCCGCGCCACCATGGGCGAGTCGAAGATCTCCGTCTTCCGGCACCTCTTCGGCGACGAGGAGCGGGCGCGGCGGGCCAACACCGCCTTCGAGGCGGCGTACGGACAGCTGGTCGGCGAGGGCCACTGCGCCCCCGTGCCCGGCGCCCGCGCCGCGATCGAGCGCCTGCGGGCCGAAGGCCGGACCGTCGTCCTCACCACGGGCTTCGCCCGCGTCACCCAGGACGCGATCCTCACCGCCCTCGGCTGGACCGACCTCGCCGACCTCACCCTCTGCCCCGCCGACGCGGGCCGCGGCCGCCCCTTCCCGGACATGATCCTCACCGCACTGCTCCGCACCGCGGCCGTCGACTCCGTCCAGCGGATCGCGGTCGCGGGCGACACCTCCTACGACATGCTCTCCGGACGCCGGGCCGGCGCGTCGCTCGTGGCGGGAGTGCTCACCGGGGCACACGACGAGCAGGCGCTACGGGCCGCGGGCGCCACGGCCGTCCTGCCGTCGGTGGCCGAACTGCCCGGCCTGATAGCGGAGTACGAGTCATGACGACCACCACCACGAGCGGCGGCATCCGCTTCGACGAGGTGTCCGTCACCTACGGCGACACCGTGGTGCTCGACGCGCTCGACCTCACCGTCGAACCCGGCGAGGTCATGGCGCTCCTCGGCCCCTCCGGCTCGGGCAAGACCACCGCGCTGCGCGCCGTCGCCGGGTTCGTCCGGCCGGCCTCCGGGCGGGTGCTGATCGGCGGCCAGGACGTGACCGGACTGCCGCCGCACCGGCGCGGCATCGGCATGGTCGTCCAGAGCTACGCGCTCTTCCCGCACCTGTGCGTCGACGCCAACGTCGCCTTCGGCCTCAAGGCGCGCAGAACACCCCGCCACCGGATCACCGAACGGGTCGCCGACGCGCTGGAGATGACCGGGATGAGCGCGTACGCCAAGCGCTACCCGCGCGAACTCTCCGGCGGCCAGCAGCAGCGCGTGGCCATCGCGCGGGCCCTCGCCATCCGGCCGGGCGTGCTCCTCCTCGACGAACCCCTCTCCGCGCTCGACGCGCGACTGCGCGGCGACATGCTCGCCGAACTGGCCCGGCTGCACCGCGACCTGCCGGACGTCTCCATGCTCTACGTCACCCACGACCAGTCCGAGGCCCTCACCCTCGCCGACCGCATCGCGGTCATGGACCGCGCCCGCCTCCAGGACTGCGGCACACCAAGGGAGTTGTACCGGTCGCCGGGCAGCGCCTTCACGGCGTCGTTCGTCGGCAGCGCGAATCTGCTGCGCGGCGTGTGGTGCGGGGCGGGCGCGGTCGAGGTGGGCGGGGCACGGCTTCGCGTCCGCGAAGGTGGGGGTACGGGTGAGGTGACGGTCTGCGTGCGGCCGCATCTGATCGGGCTAGGGGAGCCGGAGGAATCCGGCGCCAATGTGCTGCGGGGGGCGGTGACCGGGCTTCAGTGGCGGGGGGCGTCGCATCGGGTGACGGTCGCGGTGTCCGACGGCATCGAGCTGACGGCCGAGGTGCCGGAGCTTCGGGTGGTGCCTTCGCTGGGAGAGCGGGTGGCTCTGCACTTCGCTGCGGAGGATGTGGTGGCGGTGGCCGGTGCGTAGGGTTTGGGCCGGTGGTTTTTCCCCTACCCGCCCCTTCCCGAAACTGGGGCGCTGCCCCAGACCCCGATGTGCGGGTCCGTCGGCTGACGCGCAGCGCCTGCGGCGCTCGTCCTCAAACGCCGGACGGGCTGAATTCGCGCACCCACATCAGTCAAATCCAGTCTGGCCGACGGCGTTTGAGGACAGCGCGCGGAGCGTGCTTCGGGGTCTGGGGCGGAGCCCCAGTTCCGGGAAGGGGCGGGGCTGGGGAAGAAAGCCCGCCGCCCGCGTCCTATGGATCCTGCCACCCCTCATCGCCCTGGCGCTCTTCTTCCTCTACCCCCTCGCCCTGGTCGTCCGGCAAGCCGACGGCTACAGCGAGATCTTCCGGCAGAGCGCCTTCCGCGAAGCCCTCTGGAACACCGTCACCATCGCCGCCGGCGCCACCGCGGGCGCGCTCGTGCTGGGGTTCGCGCTCGCCCTCGTCATCGCCTTCGTGCCGTTTCCCGGGGCCAAGGCGCTGAGCCGGTTCATCGACATTTTCCTCGCGTTTCCCTCCTTCCTCATCACGCTCGCCCTGCTCTTCGTCTACGGCTCCCGGGGCATGGCCAACGGACTGTGGACGGACGCCACCGGGGCCGGCGACGGGCCGTTCGACTTCCTGCACACGCCCTGGGGCGTGCTGCTGGCGGAGGTCACCTACTTCACGCCGCTCGTCATGCGGCCCCTGCTCGCCGCCTTCTCGCAGGTGGAGACCGCACAGCTGGAGGCCGCGGCCTCGCTGGGGGCGCGGGCGCCGCGGATCGTGCGGCAGGTGATCCTGCCCGAGGCGCTCCCGGCGCTCGCCGCGGGCGGCAGCCTCGTACTCGTCATGTGCCTCAACGAGTTCGGGATCGTGCTGTTCACGGGCGCGAAGGGCGTCACGACCCTGCCGATGCTGGTCTACAGCAAGGCGATCCTGGACGGCGACTACACCGGCGCGTGCGTCGTGGCCGTGGTCAACGTCGCCCTGTCCGTCGCGCTGTACGGCCTCTACCGCCTGCTCGTCACCGGGAAGCCCGGAGCGTCCGGAAAGGAAGGTGCCCGCCGTGCTCGTGCATAGCCGCCGCACCCGCTGGGCCGCGTGGGCCGTCTTCTTCGCGCTCTTCCTGCCCGTCTTCGCGTTGCCGCTCCTGGTGGTCCTCGCCGCGTCCTTCGCCACCCACTGGAGCGGAGCACTCCCCTCCGGAGCGACGCTGACCCACTACCGGGACATCGCGCACGGCGACTCGTCGAGCGCGCTGACCACCAGCCTGCTGACGGCCGTCGCGGCGAGCGCCCTCGCGCTCGTCACCGGCACCTGGGCCGCTCTCGCGGCGGAGCGCCTGGGCCGTCGCGTACGGCGCGTCGTCGACGCCCTGTTCATGCTGCCGGTCGCCGTGCCGTCCGTCGTGGTCGGGCTGTCCCTGCTGGTCGCCTTCTCGCAGCCGCCGCTGCTGCTCAGCGGCACCCGCGCGATCGTCGTCGTCGCACACACCGTGCTGGTCGCCGCTGCCCGTCAAGATCTTCGGCACCACGGACCGCGGCGCCCTCTTCGCCGGAGCCGCGCTCGCCGTCGCCTTGATGGCGACGACGCTCGCCGTCCTGCTCGGCGTCTCCCGGATCCGCACCAAGGCGTCCTACCGGTGACCGCCCCGAACCAAGGAGTACGACGCGTCATGGCCCGCTTCCCCCAGCCGCTCGCCGCCTCCGCGCTCGGCGCGGTGGTCCTCGCCGCGACCCTGACCGGCTGCGGCGGCACGTCCGGCGCGGACGCCGACGAGATCACCGTCTACAGCGCCGACGGGCTCAAGTCCGAGGACGGCTCGGGCTTCTACGACACGGTCTTCGAGGAATTCCGGGAAAAGACCGGCATCAAGGTGAAATACGTGGAAGGCGGCTCCGGCGAAATGGTGCAGCGCCTGGCCCGGGAGAAGTCCCGCACCAAGGCCGACGTGATCGTCACCCTGCCGCCGTTCATCCAGCAGGCCGACGGCAAGGGCCTGCTCGCCGCCTATCGCCCCGCGGGCTCGGAAAAGGTGCCCGCGGGCGACCGGTCGGCCACCGGCACCTGGACCCCCGTCGTCGACAACTACCTGTGCTTCGTCCACAACACCCAGGAACTGAAGGACCCGCCGAAGACCTGGGACGACCTCCTGGACAGCCGTTTCAAGGGCAAGGTGCAGTATTCGACGCCCGGCGTCGCGGGAGACGGCACGGCGGTGCTCGTGAAGGCCGTCCACGACTTCGGCGGCAAGGACGCCGCCATGGCCTATCTGGGAAAGCTCCAGAAGAACAACGTCGGCCCGTCCTCCTCCACCGGACAACTCGCCCCCAAGACGGACAAGGGCGAACTCCTCGTCGCCAACGGCGATGTCCAGATGAACTACGCGAACATGAAGTCCATGCCTCACCAGGGCATCTTCTTCCCCGCCGACAGCAGCGGAAAGCGCACCACACTCGCCCTCCCGTACGCCGCCGGACTGGTGAAGAACGCCCCGCACGCCGACCGGGCGAAGAAATTCCTCGATTTCCTCCTCTCCGAAGACGTACAGCGGCAGGCGTCCTCCGTCGCCGGTGGATTCCCGGTCCGTACGGACGTCAAGGCCACCGGCGAGAACGCCACCGCCCTCGCCGGGATCATGAAGGGCGTGGAGATATTCCGCCCGGACTGGGCCGAAATAGACAGGAACCTCGCCTCCTACGTCGACGCGTGGAAGTCGGCCACCGGAAGCTGATTAGGCTGGAGGTGTCGGGGCGGCGCACGAGTGGTGCCGTCCCGGCGTTCCCCAGCCCCGGCACGGGGCGGAAGACGGCAGGAGTCCCACCGTGGCAGAGCGCAAGCCGATCGAATCCTGGCTCACCGACATGGACGGTGTGCTGATGCACGAGGGCATTCCGGTGCCCGGGGCCGACGCCTTCATCAAACGGCTCCGCGAATCCGGCAAGCCCTTTCTCGTCCTGACCAACAACTCCATCTACACCCCCCGCGACCTGCACGCCCGGCTGGAGCGGATCGGGCTGGACGTGCCGGTGGAGAACATCTGGACCTCCGCGCTCGCCACCGCCAAATTCCTCGACGACCAGCGGCCCGGCGGCACCGCCTATGTCATCGGCGAGGCCGGGCTGACCACCGCGCTGCACGACATCGGCTACGTCCTCACCGACGCGGAGCCCGATTACGTGGTGCTCGGCGAGACCCGCACCTACAGCTTCGAGGCGCTCACCAAGGCCATCCGGCTGATCAACGGCGGCGCCCGCTTCATCGCCACCAACCCCGACGAGACCGGCCCCTCCGCGGAGGGCGCGCTCCCGGCGACGGGCTCGGTGGCCGCGCTGATCACCAAGGCGACCGGCCGGGAGCCGTACTTCGTCGGCAAGCCGAACCCCCTGATGATGCGGGCCGGGCTCAACGCGATCGGCGCGCACTCCGAGACGAGCGCGATGATCGGCGACCGGATGGACACGGACGTCCTGGCCGGACTGGAGGCCGGCATGGAGACGTTCCTGGTCCTGACCGGGCTGACGCGCCCGGAGGACGTCGACCGCCACCCCTTCCGCCCCTCCCGCGTCGTCGACTCCATCGCGGACCTCGTCGACCTGGTCTGAGCGCCACGGTCCGGCAATGGGCTGGTTCCGCGACCGTACGGAGCAATGGCGCCACGCAGCGGATGCGGCGCCCCGCGAAGCCGAGTGAGTCTCTGGGATACCAGGAGGTTTCCCATGGACCCAGCCCGATCCGCTCTGTGCGGCGCCCTGGCGGCGCTCGCCGTGTGCGCGGCGCCCGCGTACGCCCGGAGCGGCCCCGTGACCGCGCCCGGCGCGGTCACCCTCACGCCCGTCACCGGCACCCCCGGCGCACGCGTCCAGCTGCGCGTCGCCGGGTGCCCGGCCGACAAGGCGACCGCCGCCTCCGAAGCCTTCGTCACCGACGCGCGGCTCGCCAAGGACGCGGCGGGGCTGTTCGCGGAGACCACCGTCCGCTCGACCGCGGCGCCCGGCACCTACGCGGTCAGGGTCCGCTGCGACGGCGGCGCGGGCACGGCCGAGGGCCGGCTGACGGTCACCGCCCACGGGGACGCCCGGCCCGCCGAGCACCTCGGCCGCTTCGTGCACCGGCCCCCGGCGCCCTCGCCGGTGGCACCCGTACCGGCCGGTGGCGGTGGCACCGCGGCCGCCGCCGATCCCCCCGGCGTCCCCGGGCTCGTCCTCGCGGGCGGCACCGCGCTGGCCGCCGCCGGGGCGACCTGGTACCGCCGCCGGACCGACACCGGCCGACGGTGACGGAAAGGCGGCCACCGAGATGTCCGAAGAGCGCAGCAGCGGCCACGGCCGCCTCCTGACCGGAGTGGCCTGGGCCGCGCTGCTGGTGGCCCTGTGGCTCTGGGGCCGTGAGATCACCGACGGGACCGTGGCCGCCACCCCCACGGCCGGTGACGTCGCGGCCGCGGGCCGCCCGAGCGCCCACCCGCTGCCCCCGGCCCACGCCCCGCTCCCGGCGGCCCACCCCCGCGGCCTCGTCATCCGGTCCGTCGGCGTCAGGGCCCCCATCGAGGACCGCGGCCTCGACGGGCAGGGCGCGGTCGACCCGCCCCCGTACCAGCGCGCCGGCGCCGTCGGGTGGTACCGCGGCGGACCGCGGCCCGGCTCGCCCGGCGCGGCCGTCCTCGTCGGCCACGTCGACACCGACCACGCGCCCGCAGTCTTCTACGACCTCGCCGGCCTCAAGCGCGGCGCCACCGTCACCGTCGACCGCGCGGACGGCTCCACCGCGGAGTTCACCGTCGAGGACGTCTCCGTCTTCACCAAGGACCACTTCGACGCCCACCGCGTCTACGGCCCGCGCCGGGCGAACCGCGCCGAGCTGCGCCTGATCACCTGCGGCGGCACCTACGACCGCGCCCGCCGCTCCTACAGCGCCAACGTCGTCGTCTCCGCCTACCTCACCGGCGCCGGACATGTCTGATCACGCCGCCCGCACGTCCTCTGCTCCAACAGGGCGACTTGACAGCGGGTCATCGCCCGACCACCCACGGCCGCGCCGATTTCTGTGCAAGCATGGAAAAGACCGGTCATGTCCCGTGGGGGCGGGGGGACACCCCACAGGAAGTACACCCAAGGGGGAATGGATGTACGGCAGCTACACCGGCCGCACATGTCGTGCCCGTACGGCCCGTAGAGCCGGAGCCGCGGTGGCGGTCCTGCTGCTGCTCGCCGGATGCTCGTCCGATTCCTCCTCCGCGGAGCCGCCGAGGGCCGCTGACGCGCCGCCCCGCCAGCCCGCCCAACTGCCCAAGTCACGGGTGCCCTTCTGGGTGAACCCCGAGTCCACCGCCTCCAAGCGGTCGGCGGAGCTCCGCAAGGGCGGCAGCGCCGACAAGGCCGACCTCCTGGAGAAGATCGCGACCCAGCCGGTCGCGGAGTGGATCGGGGTGGACGACCCCGAGGGCCAGACCCGCGGCTATACGGAGGCGGCGGCCGCCGCCGACCGGGTCGCGCTGCTCGTGCTCTACAACATCCCGCACCGCGACTGCGGCCAGTACAGCCAGGGCGGCGCCTCCGACGGGAACACCTACCGCGACTGGCTGGACAAGGCGGCCAAGGGCATCGGCGACCGCGGCGCGACGGTGATCCTGGAGCCCGACGCGCTGCCGCACATGGAGGACGGTTGCACGCCCCTGCAGTTCCACGAGGAGCGGTACGCCTTGCTCAAGGAGGCCGTGGGCAAGCTCAAGGCGCTGCCCCGCACCAAGGTCTATCTGGACGCCGGCAATTCCAGCTGGGTCACGCCCGCCGACCGGATGGCGGACCCGCTGAAGCGGGCCGGCATCGACCAGGCCGACGGGTTCGCCCTCAACGTCTCCAACTTCCAGACCACGCAGGACAACAAGGAATACGGCCACACCCTCTCCGCCCTCCTGGGCGGCAAGCACTTCGTCATCGACACCAGCCGCAACGGCAACGGCCCCCTGTCGGGCGCGGACCACGAGAAGTCCTGGTGCAACCCCTCGGGCCGGGCCCTGGGCGAACCACCGACGACCCGCACGGGTGACGCAGTCGTCGACGCATACCTGTGGGTGAAGCGGCCGGGAGAGTCGGACGGCACGTGCAAGGGGGGCCCGGAGGCGGGCCAGTGGTGGGAGAAGTACGCGTTGGAGCTGGCACGCAACGCGAGGTGATGTGGCGGGGGTTGGGGTGCGGGCCGGTTGTCGCCTGCGGCGCTTTGTTCCCCTGCCCCGCCCCTTCCCGAAACCGGGGAGACCCCGGACCCCAACGCGGCTGCGCCGCGTGTCCTCAAACGCCGGACGGGCTGGATGTGTGGACCGTAGTCCGCAAACCTGAGGCCCGCAGGTTACGAACCCACGGTCCGTGAAATTCAGCCCGTCCGGCGTTTGAGGACACCGCGCGGAGCGCGGTCAGGGGGTCTGGGGCGAAGCCCCAGTTTCGGGAAGGGGCGGGGCTGGGGAAAAAGTAAAGGCCGCCGCAGGCGACAACTGCCGCCCCCTACCCCCGCACCTTCAGCCACACCGCAGGAGACGGCACTCCCCGGTCGTCCACGACATAGAGCATGTACCAACCCGGCGGCACCAGCGACGCATCCTTCGGGATGGTCACAGCGATACCGTCCCGCTCCTTCGTGAAGTCCAGTGCGATCGACCGCTGTTCCACATTCGTGACGTGCGTGAAGGACCCGGGCCGGATCAGCCGTGCCTTCGCGACCGGCCGTGGACCACCCGTGCGGTACGTCACCTTGTCGCCCAGGGACAGCGTCCTCGGCTCGCTCCCGGTGTCCTTCAGCTCGGGCCGGGCACCGCTCTTGAAGAGGTACGGCGGAGTGTAGAGGTCGATCTCCTGCTGGAAGGTCGCCGGCCTGCTGTTGGCCTTGTCGCCGAAGAGCGAGTCGGATCCGAAGGTCATCACCCGGCCGTCCGGCAGCAGCAGGGCACCCGAGTGGTAGTTGCGGCCCACCAGCGGATCGGCAGCCGGGTGCCGGGAGTTGTCCTTCGGGTCGTAGATCTCCGCCTTGAGGATGTTGGAATCGCTGCGCCCGCGGTAGTCGCCCGAGCCGTTGGTGGTCAGGACCGTGTCGTCGGGCAGGATGACGCTGCTGGGATAGCGGGCCTTGGCGTAGAGATCGGGCCCGTTCCTGAAGCGCGGCTGCGGGGCGTGCAGGTCGACGATCCGGGTCCGCGCCGTCGCCTTCTTGTCCTCGCCGACCCCGCCGCCGCCGAGGACCATGTAGCGCTGGTCCTGGGCGGGCGGCAGCAGCACGGACATCGAGGTCTCCAGGGTGTCCGGGTCGCTCATCCCGGGGATCTCGGTGAAGTCGTTGCTCCCCAGGTCCCACACGCCGGGGACGCGGCCCTTGTCGGCCGGGCCGTAGCCCGCGTTGGAACCCGTGTAGAAGATCCTCCCCTTGTCCATCAGGAAGAGCGCGGGATAGGTGGGGAAGAAGCGCTCCTTGGGCAGATAGGACCACTTCTTGGTCTTCGGGTCGTAGATCTCGTTCTTCCCCGGCACCACCTGGCCGATCTCGTCGAGACCGGAGACGGAGAGGACCTTGCCGTCCTGGAGCGTGGTGAGGGTGGGATACCAGCGGGCCTCGTTCATCGGGTCGACCGTGACATAGCGCTCGGCGACCGGATCGAACTCATAGGCGTCCTTGATGCCTTGGAAGTCCTTCTTGTCGAACGAGAGCTTGTTGGCGATGCCGTAGACGTTGCGGGTGTCGGTGCCCTTCAGGCCCTGGATGCTGTAGTTGTCGGTGAGCCCGGTCTCGTATTGATGGCCCTGTTTCAGGGCCTCCACATAGACGCGCGCGGTGCTGACCGTGACGGTGACCTTGTGGCTCTCGTCGTCCTGCACCTTCTTGGCCCGGGGCACGAGCACGGGATCCTTGGACTCGAAGGTCTTGCCGTTGTTCTTGCCGGTGAATCTGGTGCCCACGGGCAGCGTGATGGGCTTGTCCGGGTCCTCGTTGTGGACGACCATCAGCCCGCCGGCCTTGGTGACGTCGCCGCCCAGCTTTTCGTAACGCTGGGTGCCGCCCGCCACCAGGAGATTCCCGTCGGGCAGTTGGGTGTGCCCGGCGCAGAAGAGGTCCTTCGGGGTCGGGATGTTCTTGAAGGTGTTCTTCTCCGGGTCCCACAGGACCGAACGGAACGACTTCGCCTTGAAATTGGCGGCGTTGTTGCCCGACCCGGCGACCAGCAGCACCTTGCCGGTGTGCAGCAGGGCCGCGTGAATGGTGTTGATGCGGTATTCGTCGGGGACGTCGACCACGTCCCAGTGGCCGTTCCTCGCCTTGTACTCCGGCTGGTTGATCTTGTAGTCGTGGTACTGGTCGGAGGCGAAGCCCCACAGCGCCGGCCCGTTCATCCCCGCCAGGGCGAGCACCACCGCGGAGCCGACGGCCATGCGGCGGGTGCGGCGGCTGACACGGAAACGGGGCTGGTTCATCGGCTGACCTCCACGGCTTGCTTGGAGTTGCGCACGGTCCACCACCACGCGAGGACCGGCGCGACGGTGATGGCGACGGCCAGGACCGCCCACGTGCGCATCGCCACGTGCGTGTGGCCGAGCCAGAACGAGGACAGCAGCGAGCCGCCGAACACCATCAGGAAGAACAGGTGGACGCGGAAGGTGCCGAAGAGGGTGTCCGGGCTGGCCGAGTCGCCCTTGGGCGTCACCACGAAGGTGCTCCTGCGGCGCAGCACCGCGTCCATCAGCGAGCGGGCGTAGATCGGCGCCGACAGCGCGGACATCACCATGCCCGCGAGCCCGCCGGAGCCCTCGGGCTCGTGCGGGGAGACGTTGTGCCGCCGGTTCCAGACGTAGAGACCGATCTGGAGGGCCGCGGCGTCGCTGTAGAGCATCATCCAGACCTCGGAGTCGATCTGGATCCCCGAGGCGCCGAGCCCCAGGAAGAGCGCACAGCTCAAGGCGCCGAGCAGCCAGTTGAGCGCGGTCATCGGATAATAGATGACCATCAGCGCGTAGTTGAGGAATTTCCCCGGCGACAGCGTGAACGGGCCTTTCCAGAACTGCTTGATGATGGTCTCGTACGTGCCTCGCGACCAGCGCAGCTGCTGGGTGAAGAAGTCCGTCCAGGAATTGGGTCCCTCGCCGACCGCGAGGACGTCCGGGGTGTACACGGAGCGCCATTTGCGACCGGTCGCGGGATTGCGGTGCCGGTGCAGCTCGAAGCCGGTGGCCATGTCCTCGGTGATCGAGTCGTAGAGCCCGCCGATGCCCTTGAGAGCGCTGATCCGGACGGCATTGTTGGTGCCGACGAACATGGGTGCGCCATAACGGTTTCCGGCGCGTTGGATCAGGGCGTGGAACAGGAACTGCTGGCTCTCGGCGGCCTTGGTCACGGCCGCATCGTAGTTCCCGTACACCTGTGGTCCAACGACAAACGCGATGTCCGGGTCACGGAAATAGCCGAGCATGCGCTCGAGGAAGTTGGGCAGTGGCACGTGGTCGGTGTCGACGGAGGCGAAGAAGTCGTAGTCGTCGCCGTGGGCCTCGAGCCAGGCGTTGTAGTTCCCGTGCTTCGTTCTCGCGCGGTTCGGGCCCTTCGCCTGATTCCATTTCTCGACGCCCTTGCGGGAGAAATGATGGACGCCGAGCCGTCTGCACACCTCCTTGACCCCGGGGTCGTCGCCCTCGTCCAGCAGCCATACGTGCAGCGGCCCGCGGTGCCGGAGTCTGACGGCCGCCTGGAGGGTCCGGGTGACCATCTCGAGCGGCTCCTTGCCGGGCACGAACGAGGTGAGGAAGGCGACCTTGGTGCCGTTCTCCGGCACCACCGGGACGGGGTCGCGCGCGACGAGGGTCGCGTGGGCGTTGGACGCCACGTTCAGCGTGCGGAACAGCTCGATCAGCCCGATCGACACCAGCATCACGGTGTCCAGGGAGCGCATCAGCGCAGTGGAGTGCTCGCGGTGCGTCCAGTGGGCGGGCTGCATCAGCCACAGCAGCAGGCCCAGGGAGACCACGGGCGCGGCGCCGAGCAGGAGGGCGCCGAGGACGCGGTGCGTCTCGTCCGCGAGCAGGCTGCGGTAGCGGACGCGGTACGGCTGGCCGGGCTCGGGCTCGGTGAGCGGGCCGGCCAGCCTGCTGTAGTGCTCGTAGTCGAAGCGCGGGCGCGCTCTGGGCGGACGGACGGGCGACCGGACCGCGGTCCGGTCGCCCGTCCTGTCGCCGGGTGGTGTCGTCGTGGGCCCGGCGGGCTGCTGCGGTACGCCGGGTGCCCGTGGCGGGCCGCCGGCGGCGGCCGGGGCGTGGGTCTGCTGCCGGGCATCGGCAGGCGTGGTCGTCATGGTCATTCCCCCCGCACGCATGCTGAGTGCGTGTGTCCGTCGTGAGCCCGTCGGCCCCCCACAGCCGCCCGGACCCTGTGCGCACCGGCTCCCCACCGGCACGCGCAACTCATTGGTCACTCATTGACGTTGAGTCATTGCTCTCGGCTCAGGATCTCGGACGCCACATCATGATCACAAGGGTGAAACGAGGTGTTTACCGGGCAAAGCGGTGCGTGATGCGAAAGTGCATGCGAAAGCGGCTGAAGCATTCGGAAGTGGCGGCGGGCCCTCCGGGCCTTCCCGCGCACACGAAGAAGGCCCCTCACCGTGGTGAGGGGCCTTCTTCTGTCTGTGCGCCGCCAGGGACTCGAACCCCGGACCCGCTGATTAAGAGTCAGCTGCTCTAACCAACTGAGCTAGCGGCGCCTGCTGACAGAGAAAACTCTACCTGATCCCGGAGGGTGCTCCTGACCACCTCCTGGAGCACCAGCGGCGGGGAAGTGCCTGCGTGCGGCGCTGCGCGGGCCCCGGGGGCGGGCTGGAGATCATCTCCGCCGAGGGATTCGCCCGTATTTTCCGACATGCGGTTTTCCGTGGCCGTTGAGAAGCTGTGCCGAGTACGAAGGAAGGCAGCGGTGCCCGTGCGAATACCGGCTTTCACCGAGGCGATACCCGGCGACTGCGCGTGCGCGCTCTGTGCCGACGGGGCCGCCGCGGTGGCCGTGGGGAAGCGCCGGACGGCTGCCGGGCCCGTACGGCACAGGTGCGCTCTGCGAGGCGCGATCGCGGTCGCGGTGGGGGCGGTGGTGCTGGCGGGGCCCGGCGTGGGTGCCGTGGTGGCGGCCCCGCAGCCGGGCCCGGGGCAGGCGGAGAGCGCGGACGCCCCGCCGGCCCCTCCGCTTCCCCATCCGGGTGCCGTTTCCGCAGGTGGGGAGGTAGAGGAGGGGCAGGGTGCGGCCGAAGCCGTGCCGGAGTCGGAGGCGGATCCGGACGCCGTCGACGCGGAGGCCGCGGAGGCCGAGGAGGGCGACGCCGAGGAGGAGGGTGCCGAGGAGGGGGACGACGAGGCGGCGGCCCAGGAAGAGGCGGAGGAGCCCGCCGACGAGTCGGGCCCCGCGGACCAGGACGAGGCGCAGGAGCCCCCGGCGCCCCCCGAGCCCTCGCAGCCCGAACATCCCCAGCGGCCGGCCGCCGGGCGGCGGGATCTCGAACCCGCGATCGCCTTCGCGATGGCCCACATCGGTGATCCGTACGTCCTGGGAGGCGTCGGCCCGCACCGCTGGGACTGCTCCGGGCTCATCCAGAAGGCGTACCGCAAGGCCGGGGCCAGGCTGCCGCGGATCGCGGCCGACCAGTACCGCGCCACGGCCCGGATCCCGCGGTCGGCCCTGCGGCGCGGGGACATCGTCTTCTGGTCGTCCAACGGCAAGGCGTCCGGAGTGCACCACGCCGCGATCTATCTGGGCGGCAAGCGGTACATCGAGGCGCCGCGGCCCGGCAAGAAGGTCCGGATCTCCACGTTCGCGCACTACAACCCGAACCTGTACGGCCGGGTGCGCTGACACCCGGCCCGTCACCCGTAGCGGCATGCGCGCCGGGCTGGCGGCGTCAAGGGTGCGTCCTTGAATCGCGAAGGGCCGCGTGGCCGCCGCGTGCCCGCACGCAGGACAACCGCCCTCTCGTGGCGAACCGGTGACGTCCTCACGGGTGAACTTCGGCCGGATGACTTCATCCGTTGGCCTGGACATGACCAAAGGCTGGTACTAGCCTCCGCCTTGGTCTAGACCGCACCTCACTTCGGACTCACAGCACTTCAGGGTCACAGCACTTCGGACTCACAGCACTCGGCTCACAGAACCCCCCACGTTCTTCGAGGAGCGAAGCATGCGCAAAAAGATCAGTGCGGCGATCATCGGCCTCGGTATCGCCGGCGTCTCCCTGCTCGGCACGGGCAGCGCCGGCAGCCACGGCTACACCGACTCCCCCACCAGTCGGCAGGAGTTCTGCGCGAACGGCACCGTGCAGGACTGCGGTGACATCCAGTGGGAACCCCAGAGCGTCGAGGGTCCCAAGGGTTTCCCCTCGCACGGGCCGTCCGACGGGACGATATGCGCGGGCGGCAACAGCCGCTTCGCGCAGCTCGACGACCCCCGGGGCGGGCAGTGGCCCGCGACCCCGGTCACGGCCGGGCAGAGCTACACCTTCCGCTGGCGGCTCACGGCCCGGCACGCCACGACGGACTTCCGCTACTACCTCACCAAGCCCGGCTACGACCCCACCCGGCCGCTCACCCGGTCGGACCTGGAGGACCAGCCGTTCCTGACCGTGCCGTACGGCGGCAGGATCCCTGACGCGACCGTCACCCACGAGGGGACGATCCCGGCCGGGCGGACGGGCAAGCAGCTGATCCTGGCGGTCTGGACGATCGCGGACACGGGCAACGCGTTCTACGCGTGCTCCGACGTCCAGTTCTGACCGGCGTGGCTCCCGGCCGGGCCCGATCCGTACACGCGGATCGAGCCCGGCCGGCGGGCGGTCCTCAGTCCCGCTCCGGCTCCGGTCGCTTCTCCGGGCGCAGGGCGATCCGGGCCAGCACGCCCGCCACGGCCAGCGCGACCACCGCGAGCAGCGCGTAGTCCGGCACCGCGTTGCCCACCCGGGAGGCGAGCTCCTCCAGGCGGAACTCCTGGTCGGCGTCCAGGATGCCGGGCAGGCCGGTCGTCCCGTCGTAGGCGAGGAAGAGCACGCCGATGCCGATGAAGAAGAGGCCGGACACCAGGGAGGTGGTGTGCAGCCGCAGCCGGCCCGCCCGGAGCTCGCGGCCGCGCAGCCAGCGGCGGCGGCCGAGCTGGAAGCGGTCCCAGAACAGGGCCAGCACGAACAGTGGCAGGGCCATGCCCAGGGCGTAGACGGCGAGCATCGACGCCCCGTACACCGGATTGCCGGTCGCGGCGGTCAGGGTCAGCACCGCGCCGAGGATCGGTCCGGCGCAGAACCCCGCCAGGCCGTACACACAGCCCAGCAGGAACGTCGACGCCGCCGAGCGGGGAGTGATCCGCCCGGCCGCGGCCTGCGCCCGCTTCGACGCGAAGCCCAGGCCGAGGATCTGCGCGACGCCCATCGTGATCACCAGCCAGCCGCCGACGGTGATCAGCACGTCGCGGTGGCCGTTGAAGAGGCGGCTGGCGGCGGTGGACGCGGCGCCGAGGGGGACGAGCGTGGTCGCGAGCCCGAGGTAGAAGACACCGGTGCGGGCGAGCAGCCGGCCGGGGCTCGTGAGGGAGTAGGCGAAGAACGCCGGCAGCAGCAGCGCGCTGCACGGGCTGACCAGGGCGAGGGCGCCGCCGAGGAAGGCGGCGAGGTAGCCGATGTCGGTCACTTGGCGCTCTTCTTCGCCGCCTCGGCCTGCGCGATGGCCTCGTCGAAGGCGCTCATGGGCTGGGCGCCCGCGATCGGCCGGCCGTTCACGAGGAAGGTCGGGGTGGACTGCACGCCGATGGAGTACCCCTCCTCCTGGTCCTTCTTGACCGCGGCCTCGGCAGCGGACCCCTTCAGGTCGTCGCGGAACTTGTCGAGGTCCTTGACGCCGCTGGTGCGCGCCATGTCGACGAGCTTGTCCTCGGCGAGCGCGTCACCCTTGCGGGTCTTGGCGTAGACCTCGTCGTGGAACTGCCAGAACCTGCCCTGCTGCCCGGCGGCCCAGGACGCGCGGGCGGCCCGCTCGGAGTCCTTGCCGAAGATCGGGAAGTTGCGGAACTCGATGCGCAGCGTGCCCGCGTCCACATACTTCTTGATCAGCTCGGGCTGGCTGTCGCGGGTGAACTTGCCGCAGTACGAGCACTGGTAGTCGGCGTACTCCACGAGGACCACGGGGGCGTCGGCCTTGCCGACGGCCAGCGGGTCCTCGCCGCCGCGGCGGACGCTGGCCTTCTCCAGCTGTGCGTAGACCTTCTGCCGCTCGTCGGCGGAGGGGGCTGAATTCCCGGCGGACCCGGCGGCGGGTTCGCGCTTGCCGGAGCCGCCGGCGTGCTGGCCGATCGCGATGCCCGTGGCGACGAGCGCGACCACGAGGGCGACCACCGCGCCGATCGCGGCGATGCGACGGGAGGGGGAGGAGAGACGTGCGGACATGGGGGAGTGCTCCCTGGGCGTACGGAAATCTGGACATGCCGGGGCGCGGCCCGGTGTGCGGGCCGTGGGCGGGCGGTCTAGATCCGTAGGACGGGGAGGAGCTCGGCGCAGCCGCCGACCGGGACGGGTGGTGCGCGGGGGGCGTCCGGGCGGGGCGCGTGCCCCTCGGGCAGGGTGGTCCGGCCGGCGCCGGGGCCGGTCAGCGGGTCGGTGTGAGCGTGGGGCACGACCGCCTGGGTGCCGCTGAGGGGCGCGTCCTGCTGCTTGCAGGTGCCACCCGAGCCGAAGGAGTCGGCGGCGTGCGGCCGGGCCTCGGACCCGGGTGCGGAGAGGGGGGTCTGCCGGGCGGCCTCCGCCACCTTCGAGACCGCGGCGCCCTTCCCGGAGGCGGCCGCGAAGGGGCCCGTCCCGGAGAGGAACGGGCCGAGGACGACCGCGAGGAGGAGCAGGAGCACGGCGGCGGCCGACGGACGGCGGTGCTGCGGCACTGACTGCTCCTTCCTGTCGCTCTCGCTCGTACGGGCCGCGTGACGCGAGCTTCTCGTGCGAGCGGGTGGGCCCTCCATGCTACGGGCCCGCCGGTCAGGCCTCCCGGACGGCGAGCTCCGCGGTGCGGGCGTCCTCGGCGGCGAGGGCCCGCAGCGCCGTGCGCTGGGCGAACCAGAGCAGCGGGCCGGTGATGGCGGCCATCACGGCGGCGAAGGCGAGGTGGCCCGCGGTGGAGACCACCGTCATGCCCAGCAGGGCCAGCACGAAGTGGCTGCCGAGCCGGAGGGCGAGCAGCCCGATGGCGATCTTGCGCGTGCTCTTGCCGCGCCACAGCCGCTTGGCCAGCTGGAGCCGGGAGCGCAGGACGGTCAGGGAGACGACGAGGTTGACCACGGCGAGGGCGCCCAGCACCCAGAGGATCTGCGGGAACGCCTTGTACAGGTCGTACGCGCCGGAGGCCACGGCCTCGAAACCGAAATACCAGAGGGGCAGCGGCTTGATGTCGGCCGGCTGCGCGGGGGCGGCGGCGGTTTCGTTGCCGGTGGCGGGTGCGAGCGACGTGGTGTCCATGGAAAGAATTCTTCCGGCGGGCCCGGCCCGGCGGCAGACACGGACATCATGGGTCCGCGATGACTTTTGTCATGACCCCGGTTGCGTAGTCCCCACGCGTAGTCCCCGGTTCCCCGTATACGAAGTTCCCCCTGCACGAAGAAGGCCCCTCACCGTGGTGAGGGGCCTTCTTCTGTCTGTGCGCCGCCAGGGACTCGAACCCCGGACCCGCTGATTAAGAGTCAGCTGCTCTAACCAACTGAGCTAGCGGCGCCTGCTGACAGAGATAAATATACCTGGTCCGAACGGGTGCTCCCGACCACCCGCCGGTCAGGGGCCCGGACCGGCGGGATCAGAGGGCCATCGACAGCAGCACCGGCGTCGCCCGCCGGTTCAGGGTGTCGGCCGCCTGCCGCAGCCGGTGGGCGGCGGACAGCGGGAGCGAGAGCGCCAGGCAGCCGACCGAGCGCCCCGCCGTGATCGGCACGGCCGCGCAGACCGTGCCCACCGCGTACTCCTGGAGGTCGAGCACGGGCACCGTCGCGGGCTGGGCGTCGAGCCTGCGGAAGAGGGCCTTCTCGTTGGTGATCGTCCGGGAGGTGAGCCGGGCCGTCTTGTGGCGCGAGAGGTGATCGCGGCGGTCGTCGTGGTCGAGCTGGGTGAGCAGGCACTTCCCGACGGCGCTGGCGTGGGCGGCGGAGCGGAAGTCGACCCATTCGTGGACCTTGGGGGTCTGCGGGCCGTCCGCGCACTCCGTGATCCGCACCTCGCCGTCGATATAGCGGCTCAGATAGATGGCGGCGCCGACCGAATCGCGCAGCTCCGTCAGTGACCGCCGCAGCTTGAGCCGCAAGGCGCGGCTGCGGTCGTCGCCGGAGCCCAGCAGGGCGAGGGAGTCGCCGACGGTGTACGCGCCGTCCGCGAGCCGCTCGATATAGCCCTCGCGGCGGAGCATCAGCAGGAGTGGCGCGAGGTGCGCGGCGGGCAGGCCGGTCTCGCGGGTGATGAGTGCTTCGGTCACGCCGCCGGGCCGCCTGGTGACCGTGTCCAGCACCCGGAGGGCGTACTGCACCGAGTGGAACGGCACGGCCGGCTCGTGTTTGAGCGCCACGGTTTCCCCCTAGCGGGCTTCCGTCGAGTTTCCCGCTCTCACGATAACCGCGAAAAGGGCACCGGAGAGAGGGTGTTGACCAGACCGCGTTCAACTGGCAAGGCGCTGTGCTGGGGCGCGCCACCTTGGCATATGCGGTTGTCATGTGGGTACGACGAGACGGGGGGAAGGTCGCGGAAGTCGCTCCCCGTGGGAATAACCGGAGAGTCTCTCCGGTTGCTCCCGGCGAAAGTGAGACGACCGGAGTGCGGCACGGGAGTGCCGCGGGCGATCAGGAAGGCGGACCACCGTGGCCGACGTACAGGACGGTGACTTCATCCGGGGCACGGCAGAGGGCAGCGCGCCCGTCCCTCTGTCCGTGCTGGACCTGGCGACCGTCGGCAGCGGCCGGACCGCCGGGCAGGCGCTCCGCACCACCGTCGAGCTGGCGCGGCTGGCCGAGCGGCGGGGCTTCCACCGCTTCTGGGTCGCCGAGCACCACTCGATGCCCGGCATCGCCAGCTCCTCCCCGGCCGTCGTCCTGGCCCACATCGCGGCCCACACCGACCGCATCCGCCTCGGCTCGGGCGGCGTGATGCTGCCCAACCACGCGCCGCTCGTCATAGCCGAGCAGTTCGGCACCCTCGAGGCGTTCGCCCCGGGGCGCATCGACCTCGGCCTGGGGCGCGCGCCCGGCACGGACGGCGCGACCGCCGCCGCGCTGCGCCGCGCCGACCGGCTCCGGGAGGACGCGGACGACTTCCCCCAGCAGCTCTCCGAGCTGACCCGCTTCCTGGACGACGACTTCCCCGACGGCCACCCCTACTCCCGCATCCACGCCGTGCCCGGCCCGATCCAGGGGCGGGTGCCCGGCGGTGTGCAGCGGGCTGACCGCCCCTCGATCTGGCTGCTCGGCTCCTCCGGTTTCAGCGCCCGGCTCGCCGGTGTGCTCGGTCTGCCGTTCTCCTTCGCGCACCACTTCTCCTCGGCGAACACGGTCCCGGCGCTCGACCTCTACCGCGAGTCCTTCCGCCCCTCCGAGATCCTCGACCGGCCGTACGCCAAGATCGGCGTCCAGGCGTTCGCCGCGGCCGACGCGGCCGAGGCCCTCCGCCAGGTGCGCACCGGCGCGCTCTCGATGCTGCGGCTGCGCACGGGACGGCCCGGCCTGATCCCGTCGCCGGAGGAGACGGAGGCATACGACTACCGCACGGGCGAGCGGGAGTTCGTCGACAGCTGGCTGGCGAACGTCGTCCACGGCACGCCGGACGAGGTGGCCGAGGGGCTGCGCGGCCTGGTCAAGCGGACGGGCGTGGACGAGCTGATGATCACCTCCAACGCGCACGGCGCCGACGCGCGGCTGCGCAGCTTCGACTTGATCGCGGACGTGTTCGGGCTGCCGGGGAAGTAGGGCGATCCGCCCCGACGGACGGACGGGGGCGGTGGTGCGGCTCCTCGACCGCCCCCGCCCCGCTCCGCCTCAGAACCGCCCCACCCTCACCGTCTCCAGCAGGGCCGAGATCGAGTCCGCCGGGACGGGGCGGGAGTAGAACCAGCCCTGGCCCGTGTCACAGCCGATGCGGCCCAGCCGCTCCGCCTGCTCCGCGCTCTCCACGCACTCCGCCGTCACCTTGATGCCCAGCCGGTGCGCCAGCTGGACCAGCGCCTCGACGATCGTCTCGTCGGCCGGGTTCGGCGGTTCCTCCGAGCGGAAGCCGTGGACGAAGGAGCCGTCGAGCTTGAGCGTGGAGACCGGCAGCCGGCTGAGGTAGGCGAGGTTGGAGTAGCCCGTGCCGAAGTCGTCGATGGCGATGGCCACTCCCATGTCGCTGAGCTGTTGCAGCTGTTGCAGCGGCCGCCCGGCCGAGCCCATCACGGCGGACTCCGTGAGCTCCAGCTGGAGCAGGCGCGGCGGCAGCCCCGTCTCCGCGAGGATCGTCGCCACGTCCGCGACCAGGTCGGAGTCCCAGACCTGCCGCACGGCCACGTTGACGCTGACGACGATCGGCGCCCGGGGGTGGTCCAGCTGCCAGCGCCGTGCCTGGCGGCAGGCGGTCGCGAGGACCCAGCGGCCGAGCGGGACGATCGCGCCGGTCTCCTCGGCCAGCCCGATGAACCGATTCGGCGCGAGCATGCCGAACTGCGGATGGCGCCACCGCACCAGTGCCTCCACGCCGCGCACGACGCCGTCGCCCAGCCCCACCAGCGGCTGGTACTGGAGCACGAACTCGCCCCGCTCGACCGCCGGGCGCAGCGTGCTGGAGAGGGCCTGACGGGTCATCCGGTGGGCGTTGCGCTCGGGGTCGAAGAGCGTCCAGCGCGCCTTGCCGTCGGCCTTGGCCCAGTAGAGCGTGGTGTCGGCAGCCTGCATCAGCTCCGTGGCGTGCGTCCCGGCGGCCGGCCGCTCGACGACCCCGATGCTCGCCGACACGGCGAGCCGCTGCCCGGCCACCTCGAACGGCCGTTGCAGCTTGGTCTGTACGGCCGCGGCGAGGGCGATCAGCTGCTCCGTGCCCGCCGACTCCTCGACCAGCAGGGCGAATTCGTCGCCGCCGAGCCGGGCCACCAGATGGCCGCCCGGCGCCGCGCACTCCGTCAGCCGCTTCGCCACCGCGCTCAGCAGCCGGTCGCCGGCCCGGTGGCCGAGGGTGTCGTTGATCGCCTTGAAGCCGTCGATGTCGAGATAGCACAGCCCGATCCGGCCGCGCCCGCCGTGCGCGACCGCTCCTGTGGTGAGCGCCGCCGTCAGCCGCTCGAAGAACAGGCTCCGGTTGGGCAGCCGGGTCACCGGGTCGTGCATTCTCAAGTGCCGCAGCCGGGCGCGCAGATCGCGCCGGTCGCTGATGTCGGCGACCGACAGCAGGGTGTCGCAGCTGTCGGGCAGCGGCGTGACGATCACCTCGGCCCACATCCCCTGCCCGCCCCGCGGCCGCAGCCGCCGGGTGCAGTGCAGCCGCTCGCGGCGGCCGAGCAGCACCTCGCGATAGGCGAGCCAGGTGCGCGAGTCCTCGCGCAGGCCGGTGAGATCGGCGGCCGGCGCGTCGGCGAGCCGGGCCGGGTCCGTGCCCAGCAGCTTGCCGAGCGCGTGATTGGCGGTACGCACCAGCCCGTCGCGGCCCACCACGGCCATGGCGAGCTGCGCGGCATTGAAGGCGGCGCGAAAATCGCTGGATTCATTACGTTGCGTGACGACTGTAGGCGTTGAACCGGGCGCGCCGCCCTGGCTGTCGAGGGTTCCGCTCACCGCTCGCTCCCGCATGGCATTCGTTCCGCACTGGCTTCGTATGGGTCTCATGGATCTCGTACGTGTGTCCGGACACACGGCTGGCGGCCGCCTGTCCGGGGGAATCCGTGCTGGAAATGTGGCGATCATAGAGCGCGCACGTGGCCCGTTCCAGCGGCCCGGCCCTCGGGGCTCCGGGTGCCTTCTCCCCTTTGTCCCTTCCTGATCGACCCTGCGCGCTCATGGCTGAGCTGTTGGCGCCGCGCCGTCTCGATTGACCGTCAGTGACTGAGTGTGATGTACCCAGAAGTCGGCTTAGTCACTCGACCGGGGTAACAGAAACGGGCATATCACCACAAATCCAATGAGGCTGGATGAGGTGTCCCGAATCCGTCCCGGGAGGTCGACGTGGTGCGTCCGCAGACACCCATGGGGGTGGACCGGCCGCGGCCGCGACTGCGCCGCGTCGGAGCCGTCCTCACCTCCCTCTGTGCGATCGCCACCACCGTCGTCGCCGGACCGGCGCACGCCGTGGGGCCCGGCGGGCCGTGCGCGCTGCCCCGCAGCCAGGCCCACCACTCCGAGGGGCTCGACACCTGGAACCCGGCCTACCCCCGGCCCGTCGGCCGGCTCGACGCCGTGATGATCTTCCTGTCCTTCCCGGACTCCAAGCCCGAGGTCAGCCCGGAGCGGCTCGCGGCCGACCACTTCCCCGCCACCTCCCGCTTCTTCGAGCGGGCCTCCTACGGGCGGTTCTCCCTCCAGGCCCACCCGATGAAGAAGTGGCTGCGGATGCCCCGGCCCGCCACCTCGTACCACATACAGCGGGACTGGGACGGCGACCAGCGCTCCGAATACCTGCGGGACGCCATCGCCGTGGCCGACGGCGACGTCGACTTCAGCCGCTACGACCTCGTCTACTTCGTCGCCGACCCCGACGCCCCCGGCGTCGACTCCGACGCGACCAAGGTCGTCAACCTCGACCACCCCGTCCAGGTCGACGGCACCACGCTGCGCCGTGTCGTCACCGTCTTCGAGCACCACCCCCCGGACCGCAACGTCCTCGCCCACGAGACCGGACACGTCCTGGATCTGCCCGACCTCTATCACCGGCCGCAGGACGGCAAGGGCGACTGGGACACCCACGTCGGCGACTGGGACCTCATGGGCAGCCAGTTCGGGCTGGCCTCGGACCCCTTCGGCTGGCACAAGTGGAAGCTCGGCTGGCTCGGCTCGCGGCAGGTCGCCTGCGTCCGGGGGCGCGGCAGCAGCCTGCACACCCTCCAGCCCCTGGAGGCCCCGATGAAGCCGGGCGGCGACAACCGGACCCGCGTGGTCGTGGTCCGTACGGGCCCGGAGAGCGCCATCGCCGTCGAGGCCCGCTCCGCGACCGGCAACGACGCCGCCACCTGCACGGAGGGCGTGCTCGTCTACCGCGTGCAGAGCGACACCGCCTCCGGCAACGGCCCCGTGCAGGTCCTGGACGGCCATCCGGGCCACCAGGCGTGCTGGGGAGAGTCGGTCTACCCCGCGCTCGCCGACGCGCCGATCGGCGTGGGGGAGTCCCTGCGCTCGGACGCCGACGGGGTGAAGGTGTCCGTACGGGGCCGGACGGCGGGCGGCTCCTGGACGGTCGTCGTGACCCGGGACTGATCAACGGACGAGTGGGCGGTCCCGGACACGAAGAAGGCCCCTCACCGTGGTGAGGGGCCTTCTTCTGTCTGTGCGCCGCCAGGGACTCGAACCCCGGACCCGCTGATTAAGAGTCAGCTGCTCTAACCAACTGAGCTAGCGGCGCCTGCTGACGTGGAAGACTTTAGCACCCTGATCCGGTGGAACGAAAATCCGCATGTTTCAGCCGGGAAAATGCGCGGGTGTGCTGGTCACACGGGTGGCCGGGGCGTCCTCGGCATGCGCGCGGCCGCTCCTGAGGTCCGAGCCGGCACATTCCCGGGTGACCCGTACGCACGCCCACAGCAGCACCTCGGCGTCCGGCAGCCAGGGGTGGCGCACCTCGGGGGCGACCAGCCAGCGCGACGCCGGGGGCACCGGCTCGTCCTCGGAAGGGGGATAGAGCGGGGGGACGGTCACCGCGTCGCCCGTGCCGTGGCACAGCAGCGGCGGCATCGCGCGGGCCCACTCCTCCCAGGTGAGCAGCGCGGGCAGCCGCTGGGCCGTGCCGGGGGCGGCGAAGAGCAGCAGGCGGCCGCGCTGGACGGCGACCGGCCCCGAGCCGGGGCCAGTCGCCCATAAGCGGTCCAGGACCTTGCGTCCGAACAGGGCCGGCAGCCCCACCACGTCGAACGCCGTGCCGCACGGCAGCACCATGGGGGCGCCCGGATTCTCCGCCCACAGGGCGTGCACCTGATGCGGTGCCGCACCGGCGGAGGCGAGCCAGTCGGCCCCCGCGAGCGTGACGTAGGAGGCGGTGGGGCGGTACGCGGCGTGCGGCGGCGCGTCGCGCCGAGGCGTGGTCTGCCGGAGACGGATGGGGTGCGGGTCGTTCGGCCGGGAGCTCATGCCCTATGGTCTGCGCCACAACCCGGCCCGCTCGCGGTAGTTACGGGAATTCGGGACAGCGGGGCGGGCGGTGCGCTATCTTCCCCCGCGCATATGCCAACGGCCCATGGTCGGCGGACCACGGGCCGTGCGGGTCAGTCGACGGTGCTGCTGCCACGCAGCAGGTCGCGGCCGAACTCGACCATCTTCTTCGCGTAGTCCTCGCTCCACTCGGCGCGCTCCGCGATCACCGCGGTCGGCAGCCGGTCGAAGCGGCCGGGGTCGGCGAGCTGGGCCGCGGCCACGGCCTGGAACTCGGTCGCCCTGTCGGCAGCCGCGCGGAAGGCCAGCGCCAGCTCGGTGGAACGGGCCAGCAGCTCGCGCGGGTCCTCGATCGACTCCAGGTCGAAGAAGTGCTCCGGGTCGGCGACGGCCTCGGGCGGCTCGAAGAGCAGCTGCGCGGGCTTCAAGCGGCGCGGCCCACTGTCGCGCGCGCCGGGAGCCGGCTTCGGCTCGCACATGTACATACCTCCAGGATCGTCTGCACCGCCATCCATTGTCCTGCGCCGCGCAAGTGGGCCCAGGGGGGAGGGGGCTCCGCCCCGTGAGGGGCGCGGGGAACTGCGCGACCAGCCCCCGCCGGCCCGCAGCCGCCAGCGGGCTCACGAGGCACCCCAGTGGGCACTCAGGGCCGCCAAGCGACCCGGTGCTCAGTAGATGCGCCCACACGGAGTGATTCGCCTCCCACCCGTCCGGGCTGTATTCCATGGCCGCCTCCGGCGGCATGCCGGGCGCCGCCCGGCGTCACCGGGGTTACCGCACGGCGCGCGGGAGAGCCGCCCGCGGGATTGGCCTCAGGGCCGCCAAGCGACCCGGTGCTCCAGCAGGTGCGCCCACACGGAGTGATTCGCCTCCCACCCGTCCGGGAACTTCACCGTCACCCCCAGGCGCACCGGGTCCGTCGACGGGTGTTCGTCCAGGAGCTGGTCGACCCCCGCCCGGCCCACCACCACGCACGCGTGCCGGTGCCGTGAGGCCAGCACGCACAGGCGGCCCGTCTCCAGGTGGAAGGCGGTCGCGTCCGGGCGGCCGGACAGCGGGTGCAGCACCACGGTCACGTCGAACTCCCGGCCCTGGAGCCGGTTCGCCGTGTCCACGGCCACGCCGCGCACCCCCAGCCCGGCCAGCGCCGACCGCACGGCGGCCGCCTGGTCGCGGTGGGCGGTGCCCACCGCGATCCGGTCCGCCGTGAGCGGCACCGGGCCGGGGGAGAGCTCGCTCGTGGCCGCGCCGCCGCGGTCCAGCAGCCGCCGGACGACGTGCGCCACCGCGCCCACCGCCTCCGGGTCCGTGCGCGGCGTCCGGCGGGCGGGCAGCTCCAGCAGGCCCCAGCCCGTCTCGGCGGCCTCGTCGAGCACCCGGTCCGGCGCCGAGCCGTCGGACGGCACCCCGAAGGCCAGCCGCCGGTCGCCGTACCCGGTGCCGCTGCGGAAGGGGGTGTACGGATAGAAGGCCGCCGAGACCAGCGGCGCGGCCGAGGCGGGCAGCCGCCAGGAGACGGGCAGCCGGTGCTGGGGCAGGCCGGGATTGTGGGCGAGCAGGGTGGACACCGCGCTCGCCGAAGGGTCGTACGACAGCCCGGCCCACTGCGCCGCCCCCTCCGCGCCCACCACGCTGAAGGGGTCCAACTGCCCGGGGTCGCCGACGAACAGCGCCCGCTCGAAGAGCCCGGCCACCGCCAGCAGCGCGTCGGAGCGCATCTGGTACGCCTCGTCGACGATCGCGTGCCCCCAGGGCTCGGTGACCTTCGTGTGCGCCCACTTCGCGGCCGTGGAGACCACCACGTCGAGCCCCGCGAGATCGGCCGCCCGCGCCGACTTCGCCACCGACGGGAGCGCGTCCAGGGCCGGGTCGTACGGCTGGGACTCGTTGCTGTGCAGCCGGCCGACCGGCAGCTCCGGGTCCTTCGCGGCCAGCCGCAGCACCAGGTCGTCGACCTGGGCGTTGGTCTGCGCGACGATCATCAGCGGGCGGCCCGCGGCCGCCAGCTCCCGCGCGGCCCGCACGACCAGCGTCGACTTGCCCGCGCCCGGCGGGGAGTCGACGACGACGCCGCGGTGCGTGCCGTGCAGGGTGTCGCGCAGGATCGCGTCCGTCGCGGCGGCCGCCGCCGCGGCCGGGTCGAATCCGGCGGCGGGGCGGGACCGCGCCGCCGGGACGGCGGGCGCCGCGTCGGTCGGGTTCACAGCCGGTCCTCCGTCACGTTCACAGGTGGTCCTCCGGAGTCACCGGATCGGGGGCTTCCACGACTTCGCCCGGCGGGCCGCCGTGGGTCCAGGGCGTCCGCTCGGGGTCGGGCAGCTCGGGCCCGCCGCGCGGGGAGTGCTCGAAGAGCGTCCAGCAGACGCGGTCGCCCTTCTCCGGCACCGAACCCGCGTCGGGGACCTTGCCCCGGCCCATGCCACCGGTCAGCCGCACCGTCAGCACCCCGGGCTCGCCCGCCACCGCGCCGACGAACTCCGCCGTCTGCGCGGTCGCGCCGTGCGCCCGGTACACCTTCGCGCCCTCGGCGAGCAGCGGGGCGTCGTCCGTGCGCACCGTCACCAGGGGCCGCGGGCGGGGCGCCTTCGCCGTCGAATACTCCATCACCACCTCGATGACCTCGCCCGCGAACGCCTCCCCGGACAGCCGCCGCGCGGCCATCACCAGCGGGTCGTCCAGCGCCTCCTGGGCATTCAGCTGCGCCAGCGCCGTCTCCCGCGCGGCCAGCTTCCGGGCGGCCGTCACCGCGTCGTCCCGCCGCGGCTGCGGCGGCTCCCCGGCGCGTACGCGATCGCGGTGCGCGGTGAACGACCACCGGTCCCGCTTCCACCGGTCGGCCACCCGCTCGCCCGCGCGCAGGCCCCGCAGCAGGTCGACGCCCTGCCACACGGCGTCCCACGTGGGCCGCAGCTGCGACTCCAGCAGGGTGCGGATCTCCTGCTCGGCGCTCTCCAGGGCGGCCGCGGCGGCACGCTGCCGGGCACGGGCCATGGGCGCGCCCGCCGGCCCGGCCGCCTCCAGGGCCGCTGCGGCCTCCGCCGCTTCCGCGCGGGCGCGGTCGAAGCGGGCCGTGGCGGGCGCCAGCCGCTTGTTGTCGAACACCGGGTCCGTCGCGGGGCCCGCCGGGGGGTGGAGCAGCAGGCCGTCACCGTCGCGGGCCAGCTCCGCGCGCAGTGCCGCCTCCGCGCCCGTCGAGCCGGGCGGCGGGGCGATCCAGGCGAGCAGCGCGCCGAGGTGCTGGTCCTCCAGATTGCTCTGGCCCGTCGCCCAGTGTCTGCTCAGCAGCTGCGTCACCGGCAGCAGCAGCGACGAGCCGGGCACCCGCGCCCGCTCCCCGAAGTGCGTCAGCCAGCGGCCGAGCAGCGGCACACGCGGGGGCGCGGGATACGCCGCCTCCGGGTCCTGCTCGGCGGTCCGCCGGAAGCGCGTGGAGCGCCCCAGCAGCCGTACGTACTCCACCGCCGCCGTGCCCGGCACCAGCAACTGCGGCGCCTGGGCGCACAGCTCGACCTCCACCGGCACCTTCCTGCCGGTCTCCGGGTCGGTCTCCTTGCGCTCCTCCGTCTCCACCGCGTCGGTGAATTCCTCGATATAGGGCAGCACCGCGTCGGCCAGCTCGGCGAGGAACGCGAACCGCAGATCCCTGTCGCGCGGCTGCGCCACCACGAGCAGGTGGGGCGCTTCCCGGTCGGTGCCCACCAGCGCGCCCAGCGGGGCGCCCGCCTCACCGGCCGTGGTGAGGGGCACGAACACGAGCGGCCGCTCCGCGAGATGCCGGTGCCGCACGGTCGCCAGCGGCCGGGCCGTGCCGTCCCGCACGGCCTCCATGCGCGCGAGCGAGGTGATCAGCGACATGCGGCCTCCTTCCGTCCGCCGGTGGGGGAGTGTCGGGAGGGCGTCGTCATACGGCGGCCTCCGTGCCCGTGCCCGCCAGGGCCAGCGCTTCCGCGCGCAGGGCGGCCGCGCGGCGCAGGGCGGCGACGGCGGGGTCCTCGGGGTCGCCGGCCTCGCCCCGGGCCGCGGCCAGCACGGACTCCACCGTGCTCAGCCCGCCGAGCTCCCCGCGCAGGCCGCGCCCCAGGCACTCCACCGCGCCCGCGCGCCGGGCCCGCGCCCGGCAGTGGAACGCCAGCTCGCACGCGGCCAGGCATTCCGGGGCGTACGCCGCCTCGACGCGCTCGACGGCTTCCAGCAGCTCTTCGGCGGGCCGTGTCGCCGTGCGGCCGTCCTCGGCGAGGCGCAGGTCGAAGGTGGTGCCCTCGGGCAGCGCGGCCGCGATGTCCTCGACGCGGGAGAGCCGGCCGAGCCTCCGCCGGGTGGTCGCCAGTTGCTTGCGTACGTCCACGAGCTCGGCGGCCGGGAGGTTGGAGAAGTCCTTCGGGCAGACGAGCAGCACGCGCGCGTGCACGCGCGGGGGCGCCGCCAAGTGGGCCGCCACGCCCTCCAGGGCGAGGGCGTAGACCGCGGCCTGCCGCGCCGCCGCGCCCACCTTCGTGGCGTCCGCCGCGCCGTCGACCATCGCGAAGGACTTGATCTCCACGACGGTCCAGCTCCCGTCGGGGTGGACGACCACGGCGTCCGGCTCCAGACACACGGGCGTGCCCGCGACGTTCAGGGCCAGCAGGGGGTGGTCCAGGAGCGCCCAGCGCCCGGCCGCGCTGGCCTCGCGCAGGGCCAGCGCCGTTCGCGCGGTGCGGCCCTCGGGGCCGGCGGCGGAGAGGTCGGGGGTGTCGACGGCGTCCGGCTCCGGCGCGGGCGTGCCGTCGGCCAGCCGCTCGTGCAGCAGGCGGATCAGGGCGGCCCCGCCGTCGGCCTTGACCCGCTGCTCGAAGGAGTGGCCCCGCACCAGGGCGAACTGCGACTGCCCGAAGGTCGCGGGGGCGCCCAGGGCCCGCGCCAGCGCCCCCTTGTCGACCCCCGCGCCGTCCAGCAGCGCCCGGCGCCGGCAGCCGGGGTTGGCGGCCAGGGCCGCCAGGGCGCGGGCGTCCAGCGGGCGGGCAGCGGTGCCCGGCCCGCGCAGCTCAGCGAGCCGCTGTCGCAGCGCCGTCGGCGCGGCTGTCTCCGGCCTCGCCGGTGGCCGGCTGTCGAGGGATCTGGTCACTGGCGCCCGCCTCGCGAAGTCTCTCCGGCGCGCCCCGGGAGCCGTCACCGGCCGGGGAGCCGGAGGCCGTGCCCCGGGGAAGCGCTGTACCTGCCGAAGTCTCGCATCCGGTACCGACATTCGCGGGCGTACCGGCGGTTTCCTTGCCTGTCGACCGGGAGAGACGTCCCATGAGCCGGTCGGCGACCCGCAGCCCGGGCTTCGCCAGCAGCAGCCCGACGCCCATGACGGCCGCCCCCGCGACGGCGTCCAGGAAGTAGTGGTTGGCGGTGCCCATCACCACGAACGTGATCGACAGCGGGTAGACGACACCGGCGATCTTCGCCCAGGTGGTGCGGCCGTAGCGGTACATCACGACGCCGCACCACAGGGCCCAGCCGACGTGCAGGCTCGGCATGGCGGCGTACTGGTTGGTCATCCCGCCCAGGCCCCTCGGGGCACTGGCGTCGCCGCCCCACCAGCCGTATTCGGCGTACATGCGCATCGTGTCGACGAAGCCCTCGGCCGGGTCCAGCAGCCGGGGCGGGCAGGTGGGCAGCAGGGTGAAGCCGATGAGGCCGATGAGGGTGGAGATCATCAGCCAGCTGCGCAGGAAGCGGTAGTCGGCCGGGCGGCGGCGGAAGGCCCAGATCAGGAGCGCGGGGGTGAGGATGTAGTGCAGGGACGCGTAGGCGAAGTCGGCGGGTATGCCGAGGGCCGGGTGGTCCGTGAGCAGCCGGTTGAGCGGGTGCTCGAAATTTATTCGGAAGGTCTTCTCGAGGTCGAGGATCGACAGCCCGTGGTCGACAGCCGTCTGCACGTCCTGCCTGACCAGCAGGCGGCCCGCAGAGTACAGCGCGTACACCACGGCGATCAGCGGCAGCTCGGTCCACCAGCGCGGCCGCTTCCCGAGTGGTGCGGTGCGGTACATCCGGACGCTCTCCATGTGTTCAGGCGGCCAACAAGCGCGCATGCCACCGTACGGTGTACGCGACTTCGTTCGCACACCGCCCCGCGACTTATCGGAAACGCCCAGTTCGCCCGCCGTTCGGCGAGCGCGGGCGGAGCGCGAGGGAGGAGACGCCGGAAGCCACCGGAGGGTTGCCTGAGGTGGGTGTGAGTGATGATGGAGAACGAGCAGATCGTTTCTGGCCAAGCTTGTAATTATCTGCCGACATCTGTAGCCAAAATCACCGAAGTCTTCTGAAGGGTCCCTCGTCATGGCACCGCGCATCCTGCTGGCCCGGCACGGACAGACGGAGTGGTCGCTGTCCGGCAAGCACACCGGCCGCACGGACATCCCGCTCCTCGACGAGGGCCGGCGCGGCGCGAAGCTGCTCGGCGAGCGCCTGCACCGCGCCCCCTGGGACGGCCTGCGGGACGTGGAGATCCGTACGAGCCCCCTGGTGCGCGCCAAGGAGACCTGCGAGCTGGCCGGCTTCGGCGACCGGGCCACCGACTGGGACGCGCTTATGGAGTGGGACTACGGCGCGTACGAGGGGATGACCCCGGCCGAGATCAAGGCCGGCCGCCCCGGCTGGCTGATCTGGCGCGACGGCGTCCCGGAGGGCGAGACCCTGGCGGAGATCGGTGCCCGCGCGGACGAGGTCGTCGAGTGGGCGCGCTCGGCCGATCGGGACGTGCTGGTCTTCGCGCACGGCCACATCCTGCGGACGATCGGGGCACGCTGGCTGGGCCTCGACGCGTCCTTCGCGGCGCGCATCCGCCTGGACCCCACGTCGCTGTCGATCCTGGGCTGGGCGTACGACGCGCCGGCGATCGAGCGGTGGAACGACACGGGGCACTTGGCGTGAGCGGCGGATTCCACGGCTGGGCTGAGCTGCTGTCTGCGGGTGCCGTTCGGTAGTGCCCCGAAGGGGCGCGGGGCTGTGACAATGAGCGGCTCCGCCGTGTGGGCGCGACCAGCCACGACGCACCCGCAGATGTACGGGGCCGGACTTCAGGCGGAGGACTTACCCGCCACTCGCCACCGCGTACCGGTACCGCGTCAGGAAGCCCTCCGCCTCGCGGGAGTGGTGGCGGAGGCGGCGGGCCGTCGCGGTCAGCATGGTCTTGATGCGCGTCGAGTGGACCTCCGTCAGCAGGTCCAGCGCCCGATCACCCGCCGCGGCCGCCGCGTCCGGCTCGCCGCCGTGGGCCAGGTCGCTCGCGAGCTGGGTGGTGAACAGCGCGATGTTCCGGGCGAAGTGCGGATTCTGGAGGTCGACCGCGCGCCGCGCGTGGTCCGCCGCGCGCGCCCAGTCGCCGAGCGCCGACCAGCACTGCGCTTCCAGCCCCTCCAGCTCCGCCTCGCCGAAGAAGGACATCCACTCCGGGTCCGCGTCGGCCGACCCGCGCTCGAAGAGCGTGCGCGCCCGCGTCAGCGCCTCCTCGCACGCCGCCCGGTCCTCCAGTCCGGCCCAGCCGCCCGCCTCCCGCAGGGCCAGCAGGGACATCAGCCGCGGCGACGCCAGTTGCCGCCCGGCCCGCTGCGCCGCCTGCGCCGCCCGCACGGCCTCCCGCGGGCGGTCCGCGTCGCGCGCGAGGAAGGATGTGTTGCAGAAGGCGTGCGCCTCCAGCGCGGGGTCCCCGGCGACCCGCGCCGTGGCGAGCGCCTCCGCGTAGTGCGAGCGGGCGTCCGCGAAGCGGCCCGAGTCGTGGGCCAGCCAGCCGACGGAGATCGCCAGTTCGCCCGCCCCCGAGTGCAGCCGGTCCGCGACCGACTGCCGCCGGGTGTCCGCGTCCAGCAGCTCGTACGCCACCCGCAGCGGCCGTGCGGCACGCCGGTAGAGCCCGTCCGCGCCGTGCCGGTCGTCCAGCAGCCGGATGCGGCGCACGGCCTGTTCGACGGCCACCGCCTCGGGCTCGCCCGCGTGGTGCCCGGAGCGGGCGGCCGGGACGACGGCGCCCAGGGAGACCGCCGCCATCGCCGCGGTGCCGCTGGTCATGAACGCGCGACGCAACACGTCGCTCTCCTTGTTGCTGTCGAAGGGAATGCCGGGAGCGGCCGGGGCGCGCCCGTCGGGCGGCCCCCCGGGCTCCCGCGGTGACGCCCCGGCGGTGCCGCGCGCCCTCTTGCCGCGTACCACGTTCCGCGGCGTGAAACCCATGTCCGCCGGTTCCCTGCCGGGGAACATGTGCCGGAACACCCGCTCGTAGGCGTAGTTGGGGCAGCGGATCTCCCCGGACTCCACGCGCCCGATGTAGCGCGCGTCGCACGAGACCTGCTCGCCGATCTCCCGGGCCGCACGCCGTACGGCCGCCGCGAACTCGGCCGGTGAACGGCTGCCCCGCAACTGCCGGAACGCCTCGTTCGGGCGGGGCGGAGGTGATGCGTGGGACGACGCCATGGCCGGCCCCTCTCCCTGGCGATGCCGCCCCACGGGGTACGGACGGGGGCGTGGGCTTGTTGCTGCCCGGCGGGCTGCCGGAGCGGCGGAGCTGCCGTTCGGCGGAGAAGACCGTACCGGCAACGAGAGGGCCACTACCCCTTGTTTGGCTACAAAACGGATATCTCACCCGCGATCCGCCATGAAGTGCCATCCTTTGTGACGGCATGGCACCGTTGCCGTTGACGTGGTTCGCGCGTTGTACCCAACGAGCGCGCTCGACGCGGAGTGGCACGGCGGAGGAGGGGTTTCCCTTGGTGGAGGCCGGAGTGGACATCAGCAGCTCGCGGACGACGGCCCTGCACCTGCCGCGTGAGGACCACAGCCCGTCGCCGTCCCCGTGCGCGGCCCAGGAGGCCGTCGACGCCGGGCAGTGCGACCTCGTCACCGTGCCGGCCAGGCAGGGCCTGGAGGCGGTCGACATCCTGCGGCTGCGCGACGGCGTCGGCCCCGTGCTGCACGACGGCGAGTGCGACACCCTCGGCTTCCTGGTGCCGCCCGGCACGGCGGACGCCTGGGACGTCCCGGGCAGCGCCTGCAACCGGACGCACGGCCGCGGCTTCCAGGTGGACCCGACGGAGCCGGCGCCCCTCACCGGCACCGGCTGGCTCGTCGCGCCGGAGGCCGCGTTCTCCGAGGCGACGGACCCCGCCGTCCTGCGGGCGGCACTCGGCGAGGCGGCCCGCACGATCGAGGCCGTCGACCGCTGCCGCTGAGCGCTCCGCCGGCAGTCCGGTGAGTCATCTGCGGGTGGTGCGTGGCTGGTCGCGCCCGCACGACGGAGCCGCACAACGTCGCAGCCCCGCGCCCCTTCGGGGCGCTGCCGAACCGCACCGGACTTCGTCAAGCCGCTCAGGCGCCCCGCCGCCGGTGGCGGAGCGCCCCACGGGCGGCACGGGCGATACTTGCCGGATGGGCAAGGGCAGACAGAAGCAAGGGCGTGGGCGGGCGGCGGAGCCGGTCACCGAGCAGGTGGCGGGCGGGACCGCCGCCCTCGTGCCGGACCGTGACCGGCCGCGCGGCTTCACCCTGACGATCGACGGGGCGCCGCAGTCCCACGTCGACCTCGACGACCCCGCGTATCTCGAATTCGCCTATCAGCGCAGGCTCGGCCACATCGCCGACCTGGCGGCCCCGCCCGGCAAGCCCCTCCAGGTGCTCCACCTGGGCGGCGGCGCCTTCACCCTCGCCCGCTACGTCGCCGCGACCCGGCCCCGCTCCACCCAGCAGATCGTGGAGATCGACGCCCCGCTCGTCCAGCTGGTCCGCCGCGAGCTGCCGCTGGACGCCTCCTGGCGGATCCGGGTGCGCGGCGGTGACGCACGCGAGGGCCTGGCCAAGGTGCCGGGCGGCTGGGCCGACCTGATCATCGCCGACGTCTTCAGCGGCGCCCGCACCCCCGCGCACCTGACCAGCACGGAGTTCGCCGCCGAGGTGCGGCGCGCGCTCAAGCCGGGCGGCTTCTACGCCGCGAACCTCGCGGACGGACCGCCCCTGTCCTACGTCAAGGCGCAGATCGCCACCGTGCGCACCGTCTTCCCCGAGCTGTGCCTGACCGCCGACCCGGCCGTCCTGCGCGGCCGCCGCTTCGGCAACGCCGTGCTGCTGGCCTCCGACCACGAACTGCCCGTCGCCGAGCTGACCCGGCGCGCCGCCACCGACCCGCACCAGGGGCGGGTCGAACACGGCCGCGCCCTGGCCGACTTCACGGGCGGGGCGGCGCCCGTCACCGACGCGAGCGCCAAGCCGTCACCGGCGCCGCCGCCCTCCGTCTTCGAGTAGCGGCCCGGCAGTTCGGCGCGCCGGGGCCCGACGTCCGTCAGTACGGCGGGAGTTGCCCCGTACGCACCACCTGCGCATACCAGCGGGCGCTCGACTTGGGCGTGCGCGCCTGGGTCGCGTAGTCGACGTACACCGCGCCGAAGCGCTTGCTGTAGCCGTACGCCCACTCGAAGTTGTCGAGCAGCGACCACAGGAAATAGCCGCGCACGTCCGCGCCGTCGGCCAGCGCCCGCCGGACGGCGTCGAGGTGGGCGTGCAGATACGCGATGCGCTCCGGGTCGTGCACCACGCCGTCGCCGTCGGGCTTGTCGTCGTACGCGGCCCCGTTCTCGGTCACCATGAGCGGCAGGCCCGGGAACTCGCGGGTGAAGCGCGTCAACAGCTCGTACAGCCCCGTGGGGTCGACGGACCAGTCCATCGCCGTGCGCTTGCCGGGCGCTCGGTGGAAGGCGACGCGGTCGGCGCCCGGCCAGGGCGAGCGGTCGGCGGGGGCGTGGCCGTCCTCGCGGGACGGGGCGTTGTCAGTGGCGGCTGATACCACTGTAGGTGCGTAGTAGTTGATGCCCAGCGAGTCGAGGGGGTGCTGGATGACGTCCGGATCGCCGCCGTGCACGAAGGACCAGTCGGTGAGGCCCGCGGTGTCGGCGAGCAGATCGGCGGGGTATGCGCCGCGAAGCATGGGCTCGGTGAAGATACGGGTGGCGAGCGCGTCGATCCGCCGCGCCGCGTCCCGGTCCTCGGGGGAGTCCGTGCGCCCCCTGACCGCCGCCGGGTTGAGCGTCACGGAGACCTGGGCCCGCGAGGGCAGGGCCGCGCGCAGCGCCTGGGCGCCGAGGCCGTGGGCCAGGTTGAGGTGGTGGGCGGCGCGCAGCGCGGCCACGGGGTCCGTGCGGCCCGGGGCGTGCACCCCCGAGCCGTAGCCCAGGAAGGCGCTGCACCAGGGCTCGTTGAGGGTCGTCCACAGCTCCACCCGGTCGCCCAGTGCCTCGGCGACCAGGTGCGCGTAGTCGGCGAAGCGGTGCGCCGTGCCGCGCTCGGGCCAGCCGCCCGCCGACTCCAGCTCCTGCGGGAGGTCCCAGTGGTAGAGGGTCAGCACGGGCCGGATGCCCCGGTCGAGCAGGTCGTCCACCAGCGCGCGGTAGAAGTCGAGGCCCGGCTGCGAGGCGTGCCCCCGGCCGGTGGGCTGCACGCGGGGCCAGGAGACGGAGAAGCGGTAGGCGCCCAGGCCGAGTTCGGCCATCAGCCGGACGTCCTCGGCGCGGCGGTGGTAGTGGTCCGTGGCCACATCACCGGTGTCGCCGCCGAGGGTTCTGCCGGGCGTGCGGGAGAAGGTGTCCCAGATGGAGGGGGTGCGGCCGTCCTCCTGTGCCGCGCCCTCGATCTGGTACGCGGCGGTCGCGGCGCCCCAGAGGAAGCCGGGCGGGAAGTTCACGGTCATGGAAGTGCTCCCGGGTGGAGGGAAGTGGGGAGGAGGAGGGGAATGACGAAAGGCTCAGCCCTTGACGGCGCCCTGCATGATGCCGCCGACGATCTGCCTGCCGAAGAGGGTGAAGGCGAGCAGCAGCGGCAGGGTGCCCAGCAGTGCCCCGGCCATCACCACCGCCTGGTCGGGTACGTAGCCGCGGCCGAGCCCGGTGAGCGCGACCTGCACGGTGGGGTTCTCCTGCGTCAGCGCGATGATCGGCCAGAAGAAGTCGTTCCACGCCTGCACGAAGGAGAGCATCCCGAGCACGGCCATCGCGGGCCGCGCGACGGGCAGGACGATGTGCCACACCACCCGCAAGCTGTTCGCGCCGTCCACGCGGGCCGCCTCGATCAGCTCGGTGGGCAGCGCCTCCACGAGGTACTGCCGCATGAAGAAGACCCCGAAGGCGCTGACCAGGGTGGGCAGCACCACCGACTGGAGCTGGTCGGTCCAGCCCAGCTCCGCGACGACCATGAAGAGGGGCACGACGCTCAGCTGCGGCGGGACCATCATCGTCCCGACCGTCAGCAGCAGCAGCGCGTCCCTGAACCGGAACCGCAGTTTGGCGAAGGCGAAGCCGGCCACGGTGCTGAACAGCACCGTGCCCAGGGCGACCGTGCCCGCCACCACCGTGGTGTTGAAAAGCGCGAGGCCCATGTGGGCGTCGCCCCACGCCGTGCCGAGGTTCTCCGCCAGCCTGCCGCCGAACCAGAAGGGCGGCGGTGTCCGCGCCAGCCGCGTGTTGTCGCGCGACGCGGCGATCGCCGTCCACACCAGGGGGAAGAGCGAGCCCACGGTGAACAGCGTCAGCACGGCGTAGGTGATGGGCCCGCCGTGCAGCTGCCGTCCGGCGCGCCCGGTCGAAGTGATCGTCACATCAGCCCCTCACCGGGTCTTCCCCAGCCGTCGCGCGATCACGACATTGACCGCGCCGATCACCAGCAGGATCAGGAACATCGTCCAGGCGACGGCGCAGGCGCGCCCAAGATGGAAGTCGAACCAGCCCTGTTCGTAGAGATAGAGCCCCAGCGTCTGGAACTGGTGCGCGGCTCCGCCCTTCTGCCCGCCCGCCCCGCCGAACAGCAGCGGCTCGCCGAAGAGCTGGGTCGCCCCGATCGTGGAGACGACCACGGTGAAGAGGATCGTCGGCCGCAGCGCGGGCACGGTGACGTGGCGGAACTGCTGCGTCCGCGACGCGCCGTCCAGCGCCGCCGACTCGTAGAGCTCGTCCGGCACGGCCTGCATCGCGGCGAGGTAGATCAGCGCGTTGTAGCCCGTCCACCGCCAGATCACGATCGAGGCGACCGCCAGCTGGGAGGTCCACCTTCCGCTCTGCCAGTCGACCGGCCCGAATCCGGCCGCGCCCAGCGCCCAGTTGGCCATCCCGTAGTCCCGCCCGTAGAGCAGCACGAAGACGAGCGTCGCGGCGGCGACCGAGGTGGCGTACGGGGTCAGCAGCGCGACCCGCCAGAAGGAGGCGGCGCGCAGCCGGAAGTGGAGCAGGTGGGCCAGGCCCAGGGCCATCAGCAGCTGGGGGACCGTTGCGAGGACCCCGATGGTGAAGGTGTTGCGCAGCGCGTTCCAGAAGAAGTCGTCGTCCAGCAGCCGGAGGTAGTTGTGCGCGCCCGCCCACTCCATGTGGTCCGGCGACGAGAGGTCCACCCGGTGCAGCGAGGCCCAGCCGGTGTAGAGGAGGGGGAAGACGCCGAAGGCGGAGAAGAAGAGGAAGAAGGGGGCGACGAAGGCGTACGGGCTGTAGCGCACGTCCCACCGGCAGAGCCGGCTGCGCCACGGCCGCGGTCCGCTCCGCCGCTTCTCCGCGCCCCCGGGCGGCGGGGCGTCCGTCTCCCGGGGGGCCTCGGCGGTCGCCGTCATTCGTCCACCGCGTTGTCGATCTCCCGCTGCGCCGCCTTCCAGGCCGCCCGGGGCGCTCTGCCCTGCTGCTCGACCTGGGGAATCGCCACATCGGTGAAGGCCGTCCCGATCTGCTGCTCCTTGGGGCCGATCACCAGGGTCGGGATGTTCCTGGCGGCCTCCGCGAAGATCCGCCCGGTCGGCGCGCCCCCGAAGTAGGGGTTGTGCGCGTCGCGGACGAGCGGCATGGCGTACGAGGCGGGGGTGGAGGGGATGCTCGCCTGCCGGTCGAAGAGCTTGGCCTGCTGCTCGGGCGCCGTCAGCCAGACCGCGAGCGCGAGCGCCGCCGCCCGGTGGTGGCCGCCCTTGGGCACGGTGACGAAGGAGCCGCCCCAGTTGGCGGGCCTCGGCGCGGGCGCCACGTCCCATTTGTCCTTGCCCGCCGCGCCCGCCTTCTCCTTGATGTAGCCGAGCATCCAGGGCGGGCAGGCCACGGTGGCGAAGCGGCCGTTGGCGAACGCCTGGTCCCAGGGCTTCTCGAACTGCTTGAGCCTGGCCGTCAGCCCGCCCCGCGCCGCCTGCACGGCCAGCCGCCAGGAGGTCCTGACCGCGGGGCTGTGGCGGTAGACCGCCCTGCCGCGCCGGTTGTAGTAGCGCTCGGCGTATCCGTGGATGGACGCGTTGTAGATCCCGGCCGCCGAGTCGGTGAAGACCGTGCCGGCCGGTGCCCTCCTGCGGTAGGCCCTGCCGACGTCGAGGTACTTCTGCCAGTCACCGGCCCACAGTCTGCCGACGCGTTCGCGGTCCGTGGGCAGCCCGGCCTTCTCGAAGAGGTCCTTGCGGTAGCAGACGGCGATGGGCCCGATGTCCGTGCCGAGGCCGACCGTCCTGCCGTCGCCGGACGTGGCCTGGGCCCACTTCCAGTCCAGCCAGTCACCCTTGCGGACGCCCGGCACCCGGGAGAAGTCCTCGAAGCGGTCGGCCTGGGTGGTCGCCACGTCGTGGATGTTGCCCACCTCCACGGCCTGGATGTCGGAGAGGCCGCTGCCCGCCGCGAGGTGCGTCAGCAGCTGGGGGTAGTAGGTGTCGTTCCGCTCGATCACGCTCTCCTTGATCGTGACGTCCGGGTGCAGCCGCTCGTACTCCGCGTAGAGGCCCGCCTGCTTGTAGCCGAAGACCCCGAAGGTGCCGATGGTGACGGTGGTCCGGCCGCCGGCCGGCTTCGCGTCCTCGTCGTCCCTGGCGCAGCTGCCGAGGAGGGCCACGGTGAGCGCGAGGGCGGTGGCGAGTGCCACGGGCGCCGGTCCCGGGCGGCGCGGGCCGCCCACCGGGGCGCTCACCGTCGTCCGGGGCGGGATCCTTCGCCGGGCCTGCGGGCTTCGACCGGGTCACGGGCCATCGGTCACGACCTTCCGTCAGATGCCACGGCGCGGCGCCGGCCGCAGCGCGCACTGCGACACCTGAGCCTTCCCCCGGGCGGGCGGTGAACTCTCCCCGCCCGGGCCCCGGCTCACTCCTAGGGGCTACAGGCGCACGCCCCGGGGGAGCAGCCGCCAACGCCGAGGGCCCCGATCCGCTTTCGCGGATCGGGGCCCTCGATCAGGGTGAGTAACGGGACTTGAACCCGCGACATCCTGGACCACAACCAGGTGCTCTGCCAGCTGAGCTATACCCACCATGTCCGGTGTGTTTCCCACCGGCTGAGAAAAAGTGTACAGGGTCTCGGGGGGTGCTCGCTCCCAGGTGGTGCCGGTCCTGGGAGCGAGCTGCGTCACTTAACCCTCGGCGGGCAGCACGTGCCGGGCCGCGATGGCTTTCGCGGTGTCCGAGTCCGGGCCGGGCTGCGGCACGAAGATCGCCTCGCGGTAGTAGCGGAGCTCGGCGATCGACTCGCGGATGTCCGCGAGCGCCCGGTGGTTGCCGCTCTTCTTCGGGCTGCTGAAGTAGGCCCGCGGATACCAGCGGCGGGCCAGCTCCTTCACCGACGACACATCGACGATGCGGTAGTGCAGGTGGTCCTCCAGTGCCGGCATGTCCCGCGCGAGGAAACCGCGGTCGGTGCCGACCGAGTTTCCGCACAGCGGGGCCTTGCCCGGCTCCGGGCAGTGCTCGCGGACGTACGCCAGGACCTGCCGCTCCGCTTCCTCGAGCGTCGTCCCGTTGTCCAGCTCCGCGAGCAGCCCGGAGGCCGTGTGCATCTGGCGCACCACCTCGGGCATGGTGGTCAGGGCCTCGGCGGGCGGGCGGACGACGATGTCCACGCCGTCGCCGAGGATGTTCAGCTCGGAGTCGGTGACCAGGGCGGCCACCTCGATGAGCGCGTCGTTCGACAGTGAGAGCCCGGTCATCTCACAGTCGATCCACACCATGCGATCGTTCATGCGTCTCACCCTACGGGGCGTTCCCGCTGGCCGGGCAGGCGTGGGGTGTAGAGGTCCGACTCCGGCTTGCCCGGGTCCGGGCCGCCGCCGCTGCCGAGATGACCACCACCACCGTGACCTCCATGAGGACCTCCATGGGAAGCGGACTGGGCGATATGTCCGCCATGCCCGCTATGGGGTGGTGGGGTGGCCATGATCGGACCGGCGACGGCATGCGCGCCGGCCAGAGCCGTCCGCCGCATCGCCATCACCGCCGGCTCCCCGCTGCGCTGCTCGCCCAGCTCCGCCCGCTCGAACCGGTCGGAGCGCTCCGGCCGGTCCGGCCGCTCGCCCCGCTCGGGCCGGTCGGCCGCCCCGCTCTGCGGGCGGCGTGCCCGGTAGGCGGCGCGGTAGGCGGCCGGGGAGGACCCCAGCTGCCTGCGGAAGTGACCCCGCAGGGCCACGGGTGAGCGGAAGCCGCAGCGCCCGGCGACCTCGTCCACGGAATAGTCCGAGGTCTCCAGGAGCCGCTGCGCCTGGAGCACCCGCTGAGTGATCAGCCACTGCAGCGGAGCGCTCCCGGTGAGCGAGCGGAACCGTCGGTCGAAGGTGCGGCGGCTCATATAGGCGCGGGCCGCCAGCGTCTCCACGTCGAACTGCTCGTGGAGGTGCTCCAGCGCCCAGGCGACGACCTCGGCGAGCGGGTCGGCGCCGATCTCCTCCGGTAAAGACCGGTCGAGATAGCGCTCCTGTCCGCCACTGCGGCGGGGCGGCACGACGAGACGGCGGGCCAGGGCCCCCGCCGCGTCGGCGCCGTGGTCGGTGCGGACGATGTGCAGGCACAGGTCGATGCCTGCCGCGGTGCCCGCGGAGGTCAGTACGTCGCCGTCGTCGACGAAGAGCTCCCGGGGGTCCACATGGACCGACGGATAGCGCTTGGCGAGCGTGGGCGCGTACATCCAATGGGTGGTGGCGGGCCTGCCGTCGAGCAGGCCCGCGGCGGCCAGTACAAAAGCACCGGTGCACAGCCCCACGATGCGGGCTCCCTCTTCATGGGCGCGGCGCAGTGCGTCGAGTGCGGCGGTGGGCGGCGGCTGGGTGATCGACCGCCAGGCCGGTACGACGACGGTGCCGGCCCGGGAGAGCGCCTCCAGGCCGTACGGTGCGGTCAATTCCAGGCCGCCGGTTGTTCGCAATGGCACATCTTCGCCCGCGCATACCAGCAGTCGGTAGCGGGGTACCCCAGCGTCCTGTCGGTCGATCCCGAACACTGAGAGCGGAATGGAGCTTTCGAAGATGGGGCCGCCGCTGAAAAGCAGCACTGCGACGATCTCCCGGCGGCGGCGTCCGGAGAGCTTGCGCGTGGTCTCCGGTACGGTCGTGGAGTCCTGGCTCATGGCGCTAAGCCCCCCTCGGCGGTCGAGTCCTCTCGGTCCTGCACGTTTCCCCTCGGTCCTGAACGGTTCCCCCGCCGGTCATGGCCAAGATCGAATCTACTGCGTCACACGGAGTCGCGGTGACCAGTTCACCACCCGGCTCTATGTCGACATGACAACTTGGCGCGAAGCGTTCGATCACGAAGCGTTGCACTTGCAGGGCTCGGTGAAAAGTACGCCTCTCGCCCATGCCCAATCCCCGTAGGGTGCAACCGCCCTCCGCGATCCTTTCCTTGCTGGTCGACCGGCTGTTGGGGGCTGCTCAGGCCAAGGTGAGGGGTTCGGCCTGAAGTTGGCCGAAAAGCAACGGGTGCATCCGTACGAAGGTGTCATTCACCGGGCGTACTACCCGGCGTATCACCCCGGGGTGCGCCCCGCGTGCCGCCCGGCGCGGACGCGCCCGGCCGGTTGCCGCCGCGATGGCTGCCGACGCCCGTGCGGCCGTGCCGGCCGCGATGCGGAAGAGGGGACTCCGGTGTGGGCGGCTCCGGCCGGGGCCGCGCCGGGACGCGCGCGGCGGTGCGTTCGGAGCGGCGCAGCAGCGCGCGGCAGACACAGGTGAGGGCCACCAGTCCGGCCGCGGTGCCGGCTGCCCCGCCGAAGGACTGACCGCACATCAGCAGCACGACAGGCACGAGCACACAGCTGAAGGCCGCCCAGCGGACCACATCGCTCACCGGATCGGGGGAGTCCGCCCCGGGGTCGTCGGCGCGGGTGTGATCACGGGTTCCGGGCACGGAGCGGCTCCCTGCTGGCGGCGGCTGACGGTGGTACAACGCCCGGCCGGGCGCCTGGGTCACTGCGCCGCGTGCATCAGGAGTACGGCCGCGTTGCTGCGGGGGCATTGCGCTGCGGCCCGCCCTCGTGCATGCTCCGGGGAACGCCCGGCGTCCCGGTGTCCCCGGGCCCGGGGGCGGTGCCGCCGTCCCGCCCGCTCGGGGCCGTCCCGCCGGGCGGCCTCTGGGCAGGCGGCGGGTGTCGCCGTACCCTTGAAGGTAAGTGCTTGAAAAGATGAATCCCGGACGGATTTTTCGTTCATGATCCCTCGGGACGCTCCGGGCCGCGTCTTTCCCGGTGCTCGCTTCCGCCCCTGCTCTGACAACTGCAATCAGTCCACCGCTGATCCCTCCGCACGAGGACATCCTTCGCCGAGACACCGATGGCCGGTCACGAATTCCCCGAACCCGCGGACCGCAAGCGGGTCGCCGATCACGCGGCGCACCCCGAAGCGGCGGAAGAATCACGCCATTCCTGCGATCCGGCGTTCCAGCACGGTGTCGTGGTGGGCTTCGACGGTTCCACGTCGAGCGAGCGAGCGCTTGCGTATGCAATCGGGATGGCCCGGCGCTCCGGCTCGGGCCTGATCATCGTCCATGTGGCCAACCGGCTGCCGACGACCGTGTGGGCGGGCTGTGAGCCACCGGTCTTCGTGGACGTCCCGGATCACCGCACGGAGGTCCTCGGCCTCGAACTGGCCTGTGCGGACCATCTGTCCGAGGTGCCGTGGATCCTCGTCGAGCGCGGTGGCGACATCTGTCACGAGCTGGAGGAGGTCGGCCGGGAGTACGCGGCGGACGCGATCGTCGTCGGCTCCACCCACGGTCTGGTCGGCCGCATCTTCGGCTCGGTCGCCGGGCGGCTGGCGCGGCGCGCGCAGCGGCCGGTCGTCGTCATCCCGTGAACCGGCCGGTGTGAGGCCACGTCAACTTCCGTCGCCCGTCCGGGCGATGATTCTGTGCCGCCCGTTTGACGGCCGATGAATCTACCCGCGCGTAGGGGGTGGGCGGCGCCCCGATGGCGGGTAGGAGTCGCACATATGACGTGCTGCCGGACGGGAGGTGACGGTTCCCGGGACCGGCGGCGTCACCGCCGGCGGGAGGTTGCCGCCGGCAAGGGGAGACAGCCCTCCCCGCGCGACGGGTGGCACGCGTGGGGAGGGCTGTCCCGGACCCGCCGCAGGACAGGTGCGGCAGGACCGGTCTTCAAGGGGGCGCGAGTGCCCCGGGGGATCTACTCGACGGTGACGGACTTCGCCAGGTTGCGCGGCTTGTCGATGTCACGGCCCATGGCCTTCGCCGTGTAGTAGGCCAGCAGCTGGAGCGGGATGCCCATCAGGATCGGGTCCAGCTCGTCCTCGTTCTTCGGCACCACGATCGTGTGGTCGGCCTTCTCCTGCACCTGGTGCGCGACGGCGAGGATGCGGCCGCTGCGGGCCTTGATCTCCTCCAGCGCGGCGCGGTTCTTCTCCAGCAGCTCGTCGTCCGGCACGATCGCCACGGTCGGCATCGCGGGCTCGATCAGCGCCAGCGGGCCGTGCTTCAGCTCGGAGGCGGGGTAGGCCTCGGCGTGGATGTACGAGACCTCCTTGAGCTTCAGCGAGGCCTCACGGGCGACGGGGTAGCCGCGCACCCGGCCGATGAACATCATCGACTTGGCGTCCGCGTACTCCCCGGCCAGCTTCTCGATCTCCGCCTCGTTCGCCAGGATCTCGGCGATCTGGGCGGGCAGCTTGCGCAGGCCCTCGATGATCCGCTTGCCGTCGGCGACGGACAGGTCGCGGATGCGGCCCAGGTGCAGGGCAAGCAGCCCGAAGGAGACCACCATGTTGGTGAAGCACTTGGTGGAGACGACGCAGACCTCGGGGCCGGCGTGGACGTAGATGCCGCCGTCGGTCTCGCGGGCGATCGCCGAGCCGACCACGTTCACCAGGCCCAGGACGCGGGCGCCCTTGCGCTTGAGCTCCTGGACGGCGGCGAGGACGTCGTAGGTCTCACCGGACTGGGACACCGCGATGTAGAGGGTGTCGGGGTCCACGACCGGGTTGCGGTAGCGGAACTCCGAGGCGGGCTCGGCGTCGGAGGGGATCCGCGCGAGCTCCTCGATCATCTGGGCGCCGATCTGGCCCGCGTGGTAGGAGGTGCCGCAGCCGAGGATCTTCACCCGGCGCACGGCGCGCGCGTCACGGGCGTCGAGGTTGAGGCCGCCCAGGTGCACGGTGGAGAAGCGGTCGTCGATGCGGCCGCGCAGCGCGCGGTCCACGGCGTCGGCCTGCTCGTGGATCTCCTTGTGCATGTACGTGTCGTGGCCGCCCATGTCGTACGACTCGGCCTCCCACTCCACGGTGGTCGGCTGGGCCGAGGTGGCGGAGCCCTCGGTGGTGTACGTGCGGTACTCGTCGGCCTTGAGGGTGGCCATCTCGCCGTCGTCGAGGGTGACGACCTGGCGGGTGTGGCTCACCAGGGCGGCGACGTCGGAGGAGACGAACATCTCCTTCTCGCCTATGCCCAGCACGACGGGCGAGCCGTTGCGGGCGACGACGATGCGGTCCGGGAAGTCGGCGTGCAGCACGGCGATGCCGTACGTGCCCTCGATGTGCCGCAGCGCGTCGCGGACCTTCTCCTCCAGCGTGGCGGCCTGGGAGCGGGCGACGAGGTGCGCGAGGACCTCGGTGTCGGTGTCGGAGAGGAAGACGACGCCGTCGGCGGTCAGCCGGGCGCGCAGGTCCGAGGCGTTGTCGATGATGCCGTTGTGGACGACGGCGACCTTCTCCTCGGCGTCCACGTGCGGGTGGGCGTTGACGTCGTTCGGGGCGCCGTGGGTGGCCCAGCGGGTGTGGGCGATGCCCGTGCTGCCCGCGAAGCGCTTGGGCAGGCGCGCCTCCAGCTCGCGGACGCGGCCCTTGGCCTTGGCGGTCTTCAGGCCACCGGTCTTGCCACTGGCGTGCAGGGCGATGCCGGCGGAGTCGTAGCCGCGGTACTCCAGGCGCTGGAGGCCCTCCAGCAGCAGCGGAGCGACATCGCGCTTACCGATATATCCGACGATTCCGCACATGGTGTTGACCCTCCCAGGCAAACGATCAGTGATGCTCGACGACGGCAGCAGCCGTCGTGTTCAGCCGTAGACGATGCGGCGCAGCTGCCGCAGCGAGAGTTCGGGTGGTGCCACCGCGCGGTGCGGCAGCTCCGCCGCGATCCGCTCGAAGATCTCCGCGTTGCGCAGCCCGCCGGACTGCAGCTCGCGGTGGCGGCGGCGGACGAACGCCTCGGTCGACTCGTCGAAGTACGCCAGGACGTCCAGGACCACCCGGGCGGCCTCGCCGCGCTGAAGCGGCGTGCTGCGCACCAGGTGATCGACCAGGTCGTCATGGGGAGTACGGCGTTCGAGCACCCGTCGATACTGCGGGGTGCCGCGACGTTTCGCAAGAATCCTGCCCGATATCGGGCAAGGGGGAGGGGTGGAAGCGGCCAAGCGGGGGAAAACGCTCTTTGGGGACAGATGGGTGATCTTGTGCCAGAGGCCCGCCCCGGATCCGGGGCGGGCCTCTGGCGGAGCTTCTCGCGGGGCGCCGGCTAGAGCCCCAGCTCCCGGGCGATCAGCATGCGCTGGACCTCGCTCGTGCCCTCGCCGATCTCCAGGATCTTGGAGTCGCGCCACATGCGGGCCACCGGGTATTCGTTCATGAAGCCGTAGCCGCCGTGGATCTGGGTGGCCTCGCGCGCGTTGGTCACCGCGATCTCCGAGGAGTACAGCTTCGCGAGCGCCGCCTCCTTCTTGAACGGCTCACCGTGCACCAGCCGGGACGCCGCGTCCCGCCAGGCGATCCGGGCCGTGTGCGCCCGCATCTCCATGTCGGCGATCTTGAACTGGATCGCCTGGTTGGTGCCGATCGGGCGGCCGAAGGCCTCGCGCTCCTTGGCGTACTTCACCGACTCGTCCACACAGCCCTGCGCCAGGCCGGTCGCCAGCGCGGAGATCGCGATCCGCCCCTCGTCCAGTATCCGCAGGAACTGGGCGTAGCCGCGCCCCTCCTCGCCCAGCAGGTTGGCCTTGGGCACCCGCACGTCGGAGAACGACAGCTCCCGGGTGTCCGAGGCGTTCCAGCCGACCTTGGAGTACGGGGCGGCGACGGTGAAGCCGGGCGTCCCGGACGGCACGATGATCGAGGAGATCAGCGGCTTGCCGTCGGGCTTGCGGCCGGTGACGGCGGTGACGGTGACCAGGCCGGTGATGTCCGTGCCGGAGTTGGTGATGAAGCACTTGGTGCCGTTGATCACCCACTCGTCCGTGGCCTCGTCCAGCCGCGCGGTGGTGCGGGTGCCGCCCGCGTCCGAGCCGGCGCCCGGCTCCGTCAGCCCGAAGGCGCCCAGCATCTCGCCGGAGCACAGCCTGGGCAGCCACTCCCGCTTCTGCTCCTCCGTGCCGAAGCGGAAGACGGGCATCGCGCCCAGCGACACCCCGGCCTCCAGGGTGATCGCCACCGAGGAGTCGACGCGGGCCAGCTCCTCGAGGACGAGCCCGAGCGCCAGATAGTCACCGCCCATCCCGCCGTACTCCTCGGGGAAGGGCAGTCCGAACAGGCCCATGCGGCCCATCTCCCGCACGATCTCGTACGGGAACTCGTGGCGCTCGTAGAAGTCGCCGATCTTGGGCGCTACGACGTCGTGCGCGAACTCCTCGACGGTGCGGCGGAGTTCCTCGTGCTCGGGGGAGAGGCGGTGGTCCAGCGACATGGCTCAGGGCTCCTGGTGGGAGAGGGCGCGGACGGTGCGGGACGGGCTGGGCCGGCCCAGCCGGTCGGCCATCCACACGCTGGTGGCGGTGAGCAGGCCGAGATCGACCCCGGTGTCGACACCGAGGCCGTCGAGCATCCAGACGAGGTCCTCGGTGGCGAGATTGCCCGTCGCGCTCTTGGCGTACGGGCAGCCGCCGAGGCCGCCTGCGGAGGCGTCGACCGTGGTCACGCCGTGCCGGAGCGCCGCGAGGGTGTTCGCGAGAGCCTGGCCGTACGTGTCGTGGAAGTGCACGGCGAGCCGGCCGGTCGGCAGCCCGGCGCCGTTGAGCGCGGTGAGCAGCGCGGTGACGTGGCCCGGCGTCGCCACGCCGATCGTGTCACCGAGGCTCAGCTCGTCACAGCCGAGGTCCAGCAGGCGGCGGGCGACCCGCACGACCTGCTCGACGGGGACGGCCCCTTCCCAGGGGTCGCCGAAGCACATGGAGAGATAGCCGCGCACCCGTGCGCCCGCCTCGCGGGCCGTGGCGACGACCGGCGCGAACATCTCCAGCGACTCGTCCACCGTGCGGTTGAGATTGGCCTTCGCGAACGACTCGGTGGCGCTGCCGAAGACGGCGATCTCCTGGACGCCCAGGGCGAGGGCGCGGTCCAGGCCGCGCGCGTTGGGCACCAGCACGGGGAGGCGGGCCGGCACCCCTTCCAGCAGCGGCATCAGCTGCTCGGCGTCGGCCAGCTGGGGCACCCACTTGGGGTGCACGAAGCTCGTCGCCTCCACGGTGCCGAGGCCGGCGGCGGCGAGGCGGCGGATGAACTCCGCCTTCACCTCGACGGGCACGACCGTCTTCTCGTTCTGCAGGCCGTCGCGCGGGCCCACCTCGTGGATCCGCACGCGTGCCGGGAGACCGGGCTCCGGCACGGTCATCGGCAGTCCTTCGGTCATGACTCCTCCGCGGGGGTGACGACGGCCAGGACCTGGTCCATGGCGACCGTGGCACCGGCCCGGACGTCCAGCTCGGTGACGGTGCCGTCGTGCGGGGCGGCGATGACGTGCTCCATCTTCATCGCCTCCACGACCAGCAGGCTCTGCCCGGCGCGGACCTCGTCCCCGACGGCCGCCTTCACCACGGTGACGGTGCCGGGCATGGGCGCGGTCAGGGTGTCGGCGCCCGCGGCGCTCGCACTGCCGCGCGCGTCTATGGGGTCGTGCTCGCGCACGAGCCAGGCGTCGCCGTCGCGCCCGAGCCAGGTCCCCTCCGGGGAGGGGGCGTGGGTGAAGCGGTGGGTCAGGGCGCCCAGTTCGAGGGTGAGGGTGGTGTTGTCCAAGGGGACGAGGCGGGCGGGGGCTTCTTCCCCTGAGCGGGGCGGCCGTTCGTCGCCCGGGTGCGGGCCGGTGGTCGGTTTGTGCCCACCCTCCCCCAGCCTTCGGCCGGGGGTTCCCCCATCGCCCTGCGGAACGCCTGCCCACAAACCAGAGAGCTCGACCACTGCGTCTGCGGCCTGCCCCCGGACCCGTACCGTCACCGGGTCCTGGCCCGCGCAGCGCAGGTGGTGGACCGTCCAGGCGGGTTCGCCGCCCAGGCGCCAGCCGGTCGGCAGGGAGAAGGGGTCCACCCAGGCGGTGGGCCGGAGGGCCGGGCCGGTCCCGCCGGAGGCCCCCGGCTCCAGCGCCGCCTGCCGCAGCAGCGCGCCCGTCGCGTAGACCTCGTCGGGCACCTCGGACCGCACGAGCGTCGCGGCGTCCCGGTCGACCAGGCCCGTGTCCAGCGCGCCCGCGACCACCGCCGGGTGCGCGAGCAGCCGGCGCAGGAAGCCCGCGTTGGTGTCGACGCCCAGCACCACCGTCTCCGCCAGGGCCGCGCGCAGCCGCCGCAGCGCCGTCGCGCGGTCCGGGCCGTACGCGATGACCTTGGCGAGCATCGGGTCGTAGGAGGTGCCGACCTCCGTGCCCTCGGAGAGGCCCGAGTCGACCCGCACGCCCGCGCCCGCGGGCTCGCGCAGCAGCCGCACCGTGCCCGCCGACGGCAGGAAGTCGACGCGGTCACCGCTGACCCGCGCGGTCTCCGCGCAGATGCGGGCCTCGACCGCGTGCCCGGTCAGGGTCACGTCCTCCTGGGCGATGCCCAGCCGCTCGCCCGCGGCGACCCGCACCTGCCACTCCACCAGGTCCAGCCCGGTGATCAGCTCGGTGACGGGGTGCTCGACCTGGAGGCGGGTGTTCATCTCCATGAAGTAGTACGAGGCGGGGTCGTCGCCCGGCACGATGAACTCCACCGTGCCCGCGCCCGCGTAGCCGCACGAGCGCGCGGCCTGGACGGCCGCCTCGCCCATCGCCGCGCGCGTCGCCGTGTCCAGCAGCGGGGACGGCGCCTCCTCGACGATCTTCTGGTGGCGGCGCTGGAGGGAGCACTCGCGCTCCCCGAGGTGGATGACGTTGCCGTGGCCGTCGGCGAGCACCTGGATCTCGATGTGCCGGGGGCGGTCGACCCAGCGCTCGACGAGCAGCGTGTCGTCGCCGAAGGAGCCGCGCGCCTCGCGCCGGGCGGCGGCGATCTCCTCGCCCAGCAGGGCCGCGTCGCGCACGAGCCGCATGCCCTTGCCGCCACCGCCCGCGGAGGGCTTGAGCAGGACGGGCATGCCGATCTCGTGTGCCGCGGCGGCCAGTTCGGCGTCGGTCAGCCCGCTGCCCGAGGAGCCGGGGACGACGGGCACGCCCGCCGCCCGGACCGTCTCCTTCGCACGGATCTTGTCGCCCATGAGCGAGATCGCCTCGGCGGGCGGCCCGATGAAGGCCAGGCCCGCCTCCGCGCAGGCCCGCGCGAAGGCCGCGTTCTCGGCGAGGAAGCCGTAGCCGGGGTGGACGGCCTGCGCGCCCGTCCTGCGGGCCGCTTCCAGCAGGCGCTCGATGGACAGATAGCTCTCGGCGGCGGCCGCCGGGCCGATCCGCACGGCCGTGTCGGCCTCGCGCACGTGCCGCGCGTCGGCGTCCGCGTCGCTGAAGACGGCGACGGAGCGGATGCCGAGCGCGCGCAGCGTACGGATGACGCGTACGGCGATCTCGCCTCGGTTGGCGACAAGGACAGTGTCGAACATGCTCCGCCTCACATCCGGAAGACGCCGTAGCCGGGCTCACCCAGCGGGGCGTTGGCACAGGCCGTCAGCGCCAGGCCCAGCACCTGACGGGTCTCCAGCGGGTCGATGACGCCGTCGTCCCACAGCCGCGCGGTCGCGTAATAGGCGCTGCCCTGCGTCTCGTACTGCTCGCGGACCGGGGCGCGGAAGGCGTCCTCCTCCTCGGCGCTCCACTCCTCGCCGCGCGCTTCCAGCTGGTCGCGCTTGACGGTGGCGAGGACGGACGCGGCCTGCTCGCCGCCCATCACGGAGATCTTGGCGTTGGGCCACATCCACAGGAAGCGCGGCGAATAGGCGCGCCCGCACATCGAGTAGTTGCCCGCGCCGTACGAACCGCCGATGACGACCGTCAGCTTGGGGACACGGGCGCAGGCCACCGCCGTCACCATCTTCGCGCCGTGCTTGGCGATGCCGCCCGCCTCGTACTGCCGGCCGACCATGAAGCCCGAGATGTTCTGGAGGAAGACCAGGGGAATGCCGCGCTGGTCGCACAGCTCGATGAAGTGCGCGCCCTTCTGGGCGGACTCGGAGAAGAGGATGCCGTTGTTGGCGACGATGCCCACCGGGTGGCCGTGGATCCGGGCGAAGCCGGTCACCAGGGTCTGCCCGAACTCGGCCTTGAACTCCGCGAACCGCGAGCCGTCCACCACGCGCGCGATGACCTCGCGCACGTCATAGGGCGTGCGGGAGTCGACCGGGACCGCGCCGTAGAGCCCCGCCGGGTCGGCCTTCGGCTCCTCGACCGGCTCCACCGGCCAGGGCAGCGCCCCGCGCTCGGGCAGGGTGGAGACGATCGTCCGGACGATGCGCAGGGCGTGCGCGTCGTCCTCGGCGAGGTGGTCGGTGACGCCGGAGACCCTGGAGTGGACCTCGCCGCCGCCCAGCTCCTCCGCGGTGACGACCTCGCCGGTCGCGGCCTTCACCAGCGGCGGGCCGCCCAGGAAGATCGTGCCCTGGCCGCGCACGATGACCGCCTCGTCGCTCATCGCGGGCACGTACGCGCCGCCGGCCGTGCACGAGCCCAGGACAGCGGCGATCTGCGGGATGCCCGCGCCGGACATCCGCGCCTGGTTGTAGAAGATCCGGCCGAAGTGCTCGCGGTCGGGGAAGACCTCGTCCTGCATGGGCAGGAAGGCGCCGCCGGAGTCCACCAGATACAGGCACGGCAGCCGGTTCTCCAGGGCGATCTCCTGGGCGCGCAGGTGCTTCTTCACCGTCATCGGGTAATACGTGCCGCCCTTGACGGTGGCGTCGTTGGCGACGATCACCGCCTCGCGCCCGGACACCCGGCCGATCCCTGCGATCACGCCCGCCGCCGGGGCGGCCCCGCCGTACATCCCCTCGGCCGCCAGCGGCGCGAGCTCCAGGAAGGGCGACCCCGGGTCCAGCAGGGCGTCCACCCGGTCGCGCGGCAGCAGCTTGCCGCGCGCGGTGTGCCGCTCCCGGGCCTTCTCGCCCCCGCCCAGCCGCGCCGCGGCGAGCCGCTCGCGCAGCTGCGCGGACAGCTCGCGGTGCGCCGCCTCGTTGGTCCGCCAGGAATCGGACGCGGGGTCCGCGGTGCTCCCCAGCACCGGTGCCTGCTGCATGTGCTCGAGCTCCCTTGCTCGGTCAACTCGGTTAATGAGCGTTAACACATTGCCTTCAGGTTAACGACTGCTAACCCCGCTGTCTAGAATCGATTTCGTGAACAACGCACCGACCCGCACGCCGGCCGCCTCCAACCGCCGGGCGCAGATCCTCCAGGAGGCCGCCCGCCTCTTCGCCGAGCGCGGCTTCCACGGCGTCGGCGTCGACGAGATAGGGGCGGCCGTCGGCATCAGCGGGCCCGGCCTCTACCGCCACTTCGCGGGCAAGGACGCGATGCTCGCCGAGCTGCTGGTGGGCATCAGCGAGCGGCTCTTCGCGGGCGGCCGCGAGCGGGTGGCCGAGGCCGTCGCCGCGGGCGGCGGGCCGGCCGCCGTGCTGGACTCGCTCATCGACGGCCACATCGACTTCGCCCTCGACGACCGGGCGCTGATCACCCTGCACGACCGCGAGCTCGGCCAGCTGCGCGACGCCGACCGCAAGCAGGTGCGCTCCCTCCAGCGGCAGTACGTCGAGCTGTGGGTCGACGTCGTCCGCGGGCTGCATCCGGACGCCCTGGAGGCCGAGGCGCGCGCCGCCGTCCACGCCGTCTTCGGCCTGCTCAACTCCACGCCCCACCTCGGCCGGCCCGGCGCGCTCCCCGGCCGCGCGGCCACCGCCGCCCTCCTGCGCCGCCTGGCGCTGGGCGCGCTCGCGGCCCTCTCGGACGGCTCCCCGGCCCGCGAGGAAGGGAAGTTGACCTCTGGACAGTCTCGGTGACCGCCGGGTAACTTCGCCCTGAGCAAGCGCTTAGGTGATACGCAGACTGGGGGATGGCCATGCGTCGGACCGTGTACGGCGAGGACCACGAGGCGTTCCGGGAGACGATCCGCGACTTCATCGCCGCCGAGGTCGTGCCGTACTACGAGCAGTGGCGCGAGGCCGGTGCCGCGCCGCGCGAGTTCTACAAGAAGCTCGGCGAGCTGGGCGTCTTCGGCATCGAGGTGCCCGAGGAGTACGGCGGCGCCGGTGAGCACAGCTTCAAGTTCCACGCCGTCGTCACCGAGGAGTGCGCCCGCGCCGGCGTCAGCTTCGGCGGCAGCAGCGTGCACACCGCGCTGTGCCTGCCCTACATCCTGAAGTACGCCACCGAGGAGCAGAAGCGGCGCTGGCTGCCGTCCTTCGTCTCCGGCGACATGATGACCGCCATCGCCATGACCGAGCCGGGCACCGGCTCCGACCTGGCCGGCATGAAGACCACCGCCAGGCTCTCCGAGGACGGCACGCACTACGTCCTCAACGGCGCGAAGACCTTCATCACCGGCGGCGTGCTCGCCGACCGGGTGCTCGTGTGCGCCCGCACCGCGCCGCCCACCCCCGAGGACCGCCGCGCGGGCATCTCCATCCTCGTCGTCGACACGAGCTCCGAGGGCTACGCGGTCGGCCGCAAGCTGGAGAAGCTCGGCCTGCACGCCTCCGACACCGCCGAACTCTCCTTCACCGACGTCAAGGTGCCCGTGGCGGACCTCCTCGGCGAGGAGGGCAAGGCCTTCGGCTACCTCGGCCACAACCTGCCGCAGGAGCGGCTCTACATCGCCGTCGGCGCGTACGCGCAGTCCGCCGCGGCCGTCGAGTTCGCCAAGGCGTACGTGAAGGACCGCACCGTCTTCGGGCAGTCGGTCGCGGCCTTCCAGAACACCAAGTTCGTGCTCGCCGACTGCAAGGCCGAGGTCGACGCCATGGAGGCGGTCGTGGACCGCGCCCTGGAGGCCCACGACGCCGGCGAGCTGACCGCCGCCGACGCCGCCTCCGCGAAGCTCTTCACCACCGAGCGCGCCGCCGTCGTCATCGACAAGTGCCTCCAACTGCACGGCGGCTACGGCTACATGATGGAGTACCCCATCGCCCGTCTGTACGCGGACACCCGCGTCAGCCGGATCTACGGCGGTACGAGCGAGGTCATGCGCTCCATCATCGCCAAGTCCATGGGCCTGTAGCGGCCGGTAAGCCCCAGACGCCCATGAACGAGCCCCTTACAGCCCTGGACGACCTGCTCTCCGTCCTCGACCCCGAGCAGATCGAACGGGACATCTTCCGCGGCACCAGCCGCCCCTCGCTGGTGCCGCGCGTCTTCGGCGGGCAGGTCGCCGCCCAGGCCCTTGTCGCCGCCGGGCGCACGGTCCCCGCGGACCGGCTGCCGCACTCGCTGCACTCCTACTTCCTGCGCCCCGGCGACCCCGAGGTGCCCATCGTCTACAGCGTCGACCGCATCCGCGACGGGCGGTCCTTCACCACCCGCCGGGTCGTCGCCGTCCAGCACGGCCAGCCGATCTTCCACCTCTCCGCGTCCTTCCAGACGCACGAGGAGGGGCTGGAGCACCAGGAGCCGATGCCGGCCGCGCCGGACCCGCTCTCCCTGCCCACCGCGGCCGAGATGCTGCCCCGCCACGCGCACCGCTTCGCCGACCCGCGGCTGCTGGACCGGCTGCTGGACGCCCGCGCGGCGGTCGACCTGCGCTACGCCGACGAGCCGCCGTTCGGCAAGGTGGGGGAGCCCCGCGAACCCAAGTCGCAGGTTTGGTTCCGGACGAACGGCAAACTGGCGGACGATCCGCTGCTGCACATCTGCCTGGCCACCTACGTCTCCGACATGACGCTCCTGGACTCCGTGCTGCTCGCGCACGGGCGCGGCGGCTGGGCCGTCGGGGACGTCGTCGGGGCGAGCCTGGACCACGCGATGTGGTTCCACCGGCCGTTCCGGGCGGACGAGTGGCTGCTCTACGACCAGGAGAGCCCGACCTCCTCCGGCGGGCGCGGCTTGGCGCGCGGCCGCATCTTCACGGAGAACGGGGCGCTGGCGGTGTCGGTGATCCAGGAGGGGCTGGTGCGGGTTCCGCGGGGCGGCGGCGCGGAACAGGGCTAGGTTTTCCGGTTCCGGGGGCAGGCCCCCGGACCCCTGACCTTGTAGCCGCTGCGGGTCGGCTGTGGCTGGGCGCGCCCGCGCGGCGGAGCCGCACGACGGTACGGTCCCGCGCCCCTAACAGGGCGCGTTCAGCCCCGCCGCGTGCAGCAGGTACGCCGTCATCGGCTCGTAGAACCGCGGATCCACCACGTGGTCGTCCATCGGCACGGCCACCCGCAGCGTCCCCTCCGCCTCCGCCAGGAAGAGCGCCGGGTCGTTGCTGTCCGCGTAGCCCACCGCGTCGATGCCGCGCTGCGCCGCGCAGCCCGCCCAGCCGTGGTCGGCGACCACCAGATCGGGCAGCGGGCGGCCCTCCCGGGCGAGGGCGTCGAGGATCGTGGCCATCGGCGCGGGGGAGTGCGTGTGCCACAGCGTCGCGCCGCCCTCGAAGACCGCGATGTCCGCGAACTGGCAGACCACACCGTCGTCGGCCCGCAGCCCGCCCGGGATCCGGACGATCTCGCAGCCCGCCGCGCGCAGCGCCTTCGCCGTCGTGTGGTGCACGTCCAGCAGGCCGCCAGGGTGCCCGGTCGCCAGCAGCACCCGCTGCCGCCCCTCGGCCGCCTTGCGCAGCAGCGTCGCCATCCGCTCCAGGCCGTCGACCGTCAGCTCCGGGTCGATCGTGTCCTGGCCCGAGCGGTGCCCGAGGTCGTCGCTGACGCCGCAGCGCTCCGCCATCACGGCCAGCACGTCCTGCTCGTCCGTCCAGCGGTCGCCCAGCTCCAGGCCCAGCCAGTGCCGCCGGTCGCCGGCCGCGAGCCTGCGGTAGTGGTCGAGGTTGTTCTCGCGCGGGGTCGCCACGGCGCCCGCGATGCGCGTACGGACAAGGTGGTCGATCAGTTCGGCACGGCTCGGTATCGGCATACGGCTCATTCTCTCCCCCGACGGCCCCGCGATGGACGTGATGTCCATATGGCGAGGCCGGACCCTTCAGTACGTACATGTGCGGAATCCGCCGCCCTGCCTACCCTCGGGTACGTCCACAGCCGCCGCCCCGACGTTGGTTCGACCGTAACGCGTCCGTGATTTCGAGAGGCTCCCGTATGAGCACCCCCGCCCCCCGTGACCCGCGCGGCCCCGTCGACTCCTCCCGGATCCCGCGCTACGCGGGCCCGGCGACCTTCGCCCGCCTGCCGCGCCTGGACGAGGTCGGCACCGCCGACGTCGCCGTCGTCGGCGTGCCCTTCGACTCCGGCGTCTCCTACCGGCCCGGCGCCCGCTTCGGCGGCAACGCCATCCGTGAGGCGTCCCGCCTGCTGCGCCCGTACAACCCGGCCCAGGACGCCTCGCCCTTCGCGCTCGCGCAGGTCGCCGACGCCGGTGACATCGCCGCGAACCCGTTCAACATCGACGAGGCCGTCGAGACCGTCGAGGCCGCGGCCGACGACCTGCTCGGCACCGGCGCCCGGCTGATGACGCTGGGCGGCGACCACACCATCGCGCTGCCGCTGCTGCGCTCGGTCGCCAAGAAGCACGGCCCGGTGGCCCTGCTGCACTTCGACGCGCACCTGGACACCTGGGACACGTACTTCGGCGCCGAGTACACCCACGGCACGCCGTTCCGCCGCGCCGTCGAGGAGGGCATCCTCGACACCGAGGCACTCTCCCACGTCGGCACGCGCGGCCCGCTGTACGGCAAGAAGGACCTCACCGACGACGAGAAGATGGGCTTCGGCATCGTCACCTCCGCCGACGTCATGCGACGCGGGGTCGACGAGATCGCCGACCAGCTCCGCCAGCGCGTCGGCGACCGCCCGCTCTACATCTCCATCGACATCGACGTCCTGGACCCGGCCCACGCCCCCGGCACCGGCACCCCGGAGGCGGGCGGCCTGACCTCCCGCGAGCTGCTGGAGATCATCCGCGGCCTCTCCTCCTGCAACCTCGTCTCCGCGGACCTGGTCGAGGTGTCCCCGGCGTACGACCACGCGGAGATCACGTCCGTGGCGGCGTCCCACACGGCGTACGAGCTGACGACGATCATGTCCCGGCAGATCGCGGCGTCGCGCTCCGTGTAGGCGGGGCTGGGAACAAAAGACCTCCGGTCACCGAAATGTTGCCGCGGGATGAAATCCGCAGTCCACCGCGTTGGGCCCTCCGGACGGGAAACGTGGGGACAACGGGAGGTCTCGGGTGGGAACGACGGATGTGACCGGTCAAGGATGGGCCAGACGCCTGGCAGGCCACTGCTGGCGCTACCGTCGCACCGTGCTGCTGGCGCTCGGGTCCTCCCTGGCCGGTATGGCCGTCACGGCGCTCGTCCCGCTCATACCCAAGCTGATCATCGACGACGTCATAGGCGCCCAGGACCGCCCGCTGGCGCCCTGGGCGACGCTGCTGATCGTCGCCGCGGTCGTCGTCTACGGCCTCACCTACCTCCGCCGCTACTACGGCGGGCGCCTCGCCCTCGACGTCCAGCACGACCTGCGGACCCAGATGTACGCGTCCATAGCCCGGCTCGACGGCCGGCGCCAGGACGAGCTCTCCACCGGCCAGGTCGTCGGCCGCGGTACCAGCGATCTCCAGCTGGTCCAGAGCCTGCTGTTCATGCTGCCGATGATGATCGGCAACATCCTGCTGTTCCTGATCTCGCTGGCCGTCATGGTCTTCCTGTCGCCGCTGCTCACGGTCATCGCCCTGGCCGTCGCACCGGCGCTGTGGTTCCTGGCGAAGCGCAGCCGCGTCAAGCTCTTCCCGGCCACCTGGTACGCCCAGGGCCAGGCCGCCGCGGTCGCGGGCGTCGTGGACGGCGCCGTCACCGGCGTACGCGTCGTCAAGGGCTTCGGCCAGGAGGCGCAGGAAGCCGCGAAGCTGCGCGAGGTCAGCCGCAGGCTGTTCGCGGGCCGCCTGCGCACCGTGCGGCTCAACTCCCGCTACACCCCCGCCCTCCAGGCCGTACCGGCCCTCGGCCAGGTCGCCATGCTGGCCGTCGGCGGGTGGATGGCCACGCGCGGCCAGATCACCCTCGGCACCTTCGTGGCCTTCTCGACGTATCTCTCGCAACTCGTCGGCCCCGTGCGGATGCTCACCATGATGCTCACGGTCGGGCAGCAGGCCCGTGCCGGAGTGGAGCGCGTCTTCGAGCTCATCGACACCGAGCCGGTCGTCGAGGAGCGCCCCGGCGCCCACACACTGCCCGAGGACGCCCCGGCCACCGTCGAGTTCGACGGCGTCACCTTCGGCTATGACCCGGAGCGGCCCGTGCTGGCCGACTTCTCCCTGCGCATCGAGCCCGGCGAGACCGTCGCCGTCGTCGGCGCCTCCGGCAGCGGCAAGTCCACCGTCTCGCTGCTCCTGCCGCGCTTCTACGACGTCACCTCCGGCGCGGTACGCGTCGGCGGCCACGACGTGCGCGACCTGACGCTGCCCTCGCTGCGGGCGGCCATCGGGCTCGTGCCGGAGGACAGCTTCCTCTTCTCCGCCTCCATCCGCGACAACATCGCCTACGGGCACCCCGACGCCACCGACGAGGAGATACGGGCCGCGGCGCGCGCCGCGCAGGCCGACGGCTTCATCTCCGAACTGCCCGACGGCTACGCCACCGAGGTCGGCGAACAGGGCCTGACCCTCTCCGGCGGCCAGCGCCAGCGCATGGCGCTCGCCCGCGCCATCCTCACCGACCCCCGCCTGCTGCTCCTGGACGACGCGACCTCCGCGGTCGACGCCCGCGTGGAGCACGAGATCCACGAGGCCCTGCGCGGCGTCATGGCGGGCCGTACGACCCTCCTCATCGCCCACCGCGCCTCCACCCTGGCGCTCGCCGACCGCATCGCCGTCCTCGACAACGGCCGCCTCGCCGACATCGGCACGGCGGAGGAGCTGGAGAGCCGCTGCGCGCTCTACCGCGAGCTGCTCACCGACCCCGAGGAACTGGCGGGCGTGCCGAAGGACCCCGCGGGCCTCGCCCCGGCCGCCGAACCGCTCGCCCTCGCGGGCGCCTTCGGCGGCGAGGCGTCGGCCACCGGACTCGCGGACCCCCTGGCGGCCCCCCGCGCCAAGCGCAGGGTCGTCGACGGCGTCACACCGTCCCTGTGGGTCCGCAAGGACACCGGCGAGAGCGCCGACATCGCGGGGATGCCCGCCACCCCCGAGCTGCTCGCCAAGGTCGCCGCGCTGCCGCCCGCGACCGACACCCCCGACGTCGACGAGGAGCGCGCCGCCCGGCCCGAGGAGTCGTACGGCCTGCGGCAGCTGCTGCGGGGCTTCGGGGCGCCGCTCGCGCTGGGCCTGCTGCTGGTGGTCGTGGACGCGGTGGCGGGCCTGCTGCTGCCCATCCTGATCCGGCACGGCATCGACCAGGGCGTCCAGCGCCTGGCCCTCGGCGCCGTCTGGGCCGCCTCCGGCCTCGCGCTGCTCGTCGTGATCGGCCAGTGGGCCGCGCAGGTCGCCGAGACCCGGCTGACCGGCCGCACCGGCGAGCGCGTGCTCTACGCCCTGCGCGTGAAGATCTTCGCCCAGCTCCAGCGGCTCGGTCTCGACTACTACGAGCGCGAGCTCACCGGCAAGATCATGACCCGGATGACGACGGACGTGGACGCCCTGTCGTCCTTCCTCCAGACCGGCCTGATCACCGCCGTCGTCTCCGTCCTCACCTTCTTCGGCATCCTCGTCGCCCTCCTCGTCCTCGACGTCGAGCTGGCCCTCGTCGTCTTCGCGACCCTGCCGCTGCTGGTCGCCGGCACGGTGGTCTTCCGCAGGCAGAGCGTCAAGGCCTACGAGCTCGCCCGCGAGCGCGTCGGCGTCGTCAACGCCGACCTCCAGGAGAGCGTCGCCGGGCTGCGCGTCGTGCAGGCGTTCCGCCGCGAGGAGACCGGCGCCCGGCGGTTCGCCGAGCGCAGCGACGGCTACCGGCAGGCGCGGGTGCGCGGCCAGTGGCTGATCTCGGTCTACTTCCCGTTCGTCCAGCTGCTGTCGTCCGTCGCGGCCGCCGCGGTGCTGATCGTGGGCGCCGGCCGGGTGAGCGACGGCACGCTGACGGCGGGCGCGCTGGTGGCGTACCTGCTCTACATCGACCTGTTCTTCGCACCCGTGCAGCAGCTGTCGCAGGTCTTCGACGGCTACCAGCAGGCGACGGTCTCCCTGGGCCGCGTGCAGGGGCTGCTGCGCGAGCCCACCACGACCCCGGTGGCCGCCGAGCCGCGCGAGGTGCGGGAGCTGAGCGGCGCGATCGTCTTCGACGGCGTGCACTTCCACTACGGCGACGGGGAACCGGCGCTGACCGGCATCGACCTGACCGTGCCCGCCGGGCAGACGGTCGCGTTCGTCGGCGAGACGGGCGCGGGCAAGTCCACGCTCGTCAAGCTGGTGGCACGGTTCTACGACCCCTCCTCCGGCGCCGTCCGGGTGGACGGCCACGACCTGCGCGAGCTCGACCCCACCGGCTACCGGCACCGCCTCGGCGTCGTCCCGCAGGAGCCCTACCTCTTCCCCGGCACGGTGCGCGACGCCATCGCCTACGGCCGCCCCGACGCCACCGACGCCGAGGTCGAGGCCGCGGCCCGCGCCGTGGGCGCGCACGCGATGATCGCCGGACTGGAGGACGGCTATCTGCACCGGGTCACCGAGCGCGGCCGCAACCTCTCCGCCGGACAGCGGCAGTTGATCGCCCTGGCCCGCGCGGAGCTGGTCGACCCGGACATCCTGCTCCTGGACGAGGCCACCGCCGCGCTGGACCTGGCCACGGAGGCGCTGGTCAACCAGGCCACGGCCCGGCTGGCGGGCACGCGCACGACGCTGGTCGTCGCCCACCGCCTCACCACGGCGGCCCGCGCGGACCGCGTGATCGTCCTCTCCCACGGCCGCGTGGCGGAGGACGGCACGCACGAGGAACTCCTCGCGCTGGACGGTCACTACGCGCAGCTGTGGCGCACGTTCACGGGGGCGGCGGTCGCGGCCTGAGCCGGGGAGCTCTCGTGGCCGGGGGCCAACGCCCCCGGCCCGTCCGCTGATTGACGCCGCCGCCTTGGAAGCAACGGAAGACGCTCAAGACAAACACCCGTCCGCCCAGGTAAGTTCGCCGCGACCTATGCGAACCCAAGGGGAGGGCGTATGCGCAAGGTACTCAGATGGCTGCTGGCGCTGACGGTGCTCATGAGCACCATCGGTCTCGGGGCGGCGACCACGGCCACCGCGGCGGGCCCGGAGCCGGACATCAAGCAACGCATCCTCGGCATCCCGGGAATGCACTTCCTCGACGAGCGGCCCTACGAGGGCTACCGCTACTTCGTCCTGAGCTACGACCAGCCCGTCGACCACCGCGACCCGTCGAAGGGCACGTTCCAGCAGCGCTTCACCCTGCTGCACAAGTCCGTCGACCGCCCGACGGTCTTCTTCACCTCCGGCTACAACGTCAACACCAGCCCCGGCCGCAGCGAGCCCACCCGCATCGTCGACGGCAACCAGGTGTCGCTGGAGTACCGCTTCTTCACGCCGTCCCGCCCGCAGCCCGCCGACTGGTCCAAGCTCGACATCCGGCAGGCCGCAGACGACCAGCACCGTCTCTTCGCGGCGCTCAAGCCCGTCTACACCAAGAACTGGCTGGCCACCGGCGGCAGCAAAGGCGGCATGACCGCGACCTACTACCGCCGCTTCCACCCGCACGACATGGACGGCACGATCGCCTACGTCGCGCCCAACGACGTCAACAACGACGAGGACTCGGCGTACGACCGCTTCTTCGCGAACGTCGGTGACAAGGCGTGCCGCACGCAGCTGAGCTCCGTGCAGAAGGAGGCGCTCGCCCGCCGCGACGAGATCGTCGCCCGCTACCAGAAGTGGGCCGACGCGAACGGCAGGACGTTCAAGGTCGTCGGCAGCGCCGACAAGGCGTACGAGAACGTCGCGCTCGACCTGGTGTGGTCGTTCTGGCAGTACCACCTGCAGAGCGACTGCGCGTCCGTGCCCGCCACCGACGCCTCCACGGACGACCTCTACAAGTTCGTCGACACCATCTCCGGCTTCGACAGCTACACCGACCAGGGTCTGGAGAAGTTCACGCCGTACTACTACCAGGCGGGCACCGAGCTGGGCTGGCCCACCGTCAGGACGCCGCAGCTCAAGGGCCTGCTGCGGTACCCCGGCATCAACGTCCCCCGGGCGTACGTGCCGCGGGACATCCCGATGCGCTTCCACCGCGGTGTGATGGCCGACATCGACCGCTGGGTCCGCAAGGACAGCGAGCGGATGCTCTTCGTCTACGGCCAGAACGACCCGTGGAGCGGTGAGCCCTTCACCCTCGGCAGGAACGCCGCGGCGCGCCACGACTTCCGCTTCTACGCCCCCGGCGGCAACCACGGCTCGAACATCTCCCAACTCGTCGCCGACGAGCGGGCGAAGGCCACGGCCGAGGTCCTCCAGTGGGCGGGCGTCGCCCCCAAGGCCGTCCAGCAGGACGCCTCCCACGCCAAGCCCCTCGCGCCGTACGACGCGAAGCTCGACCGCCCGGTCGTCGACCGGCAGCAGAGCCTGCGGCCGTAGCGGCGTCCTCAGGCCAGGCGGCGGGCGCACCCGACGGGTGTCCCGCCGCCCACCTGCACATAGAGATCCGTCGCCGGCGGGCACGCGTCGCGCGTGGTGACCTCGTCGGTCACGCGGTACTCCGGCGCGTGCGCCCCCGAGCCGTCGCACGCGGTCTCCTTCACCACCCCGTCCCGCTGGGCGTAGACGCAGTCGCCGGTCACCGTCAGCGGCCCGCCGCCCTGCCCCGGGTCGCCCGGGTGCGGCGGCCGGAGGTTGCGCATGCAGGCGTAGCCCTCCGGCGAACTGTCCTCCTCCGAGTCACCGTGGTCCACCGCCGCGACGTGCAGGACGAAGTCCGTCGCGGCCGGGCAGCGCGGGCCGTTCGCCTGCGGGCCGTTGTAGCGGGCGAGGACCCGGGCGGCGGCGCGCCGGTCCGCGCAGTCGAGCTCGGTGTACGCCTGCCCGTCCCCGCCCGCGCACGCGTCCTCCGCCAGGAACTCGGGCCTGCCCCCGGACGGGGACGGCGAGGGGGCGACGACCGAGCCGGCCCGCTGCGGCGCGTGACAGCCGGACAGCGCCGCCTGCCCCGTGAGTCCCATGAGTGCGAGCAGCGCGCCCGGCAGAGCGCGATGGCGCATGTCGTCCCCCGTCCGTCCTCCTGTGCGCTCCAGCGTGCTGCCCGGATCCGGCGCGCACCAGACGCGCGGGGCGCGTACGGGAGGAGGGAACGGAGCGTGTGCGGGGCGCGTCGTGCGGGCCGTACGCGGGCGCGTGCGGCCCTCGTTCGCGCGCCCGGGACCCGGCCGGGAGGCACCGCCGGCGCGTTGAAGGGGGGTGCGCCGGCGGCGGTGCTGTCGGGACGCAGGCGGCGGAGAGGGTAGGTCAGCGACGCGGTCAGCGGCGTACGCCGATACCGCACTGCGCGATGCCCCGACGGCAGCACGCCCCTTGGACGGGCGGTGCCCCCGGGCGGTTCCGTGCGGGGCGCGCGTCAGCCGTGCGCGCGCCGCCTGCCGCCGCCGAGCCGCGTGGGGAGCCGCCGGGTGAGCAGCCGCGCGCGGGGGGCGAGCCGCCGGGCCATCGCGAACACCGACTCCGTGCGCGAGCGGTCGGAGTCCAGCACGGTGAAGAGGTTGACTCCGAGGTAGAACGTGATCACCGCGTTGGCCAGGTCGTGCGGCGGCGTCAGCCGGGCCAGCGGCGTCCCCCCGATGACCCGCTCCAGCGTCTCCTCGACGAACGAGATCCACGGCTCCGCCCGCACCTTGATCTCGTCCCGCAGCTCCGGCTTGGCGACGGCGGCGGCGACGAGCTCGGAGAAGAGCGTGAGGTGCCCGGCGTCGACGTCGTGGCGGTAGACGCGGGTGCCCGCCTCCACGAGGTCCTCCAGGGTGCGGCAGTCGGTGACGGCGTCCGAGAGGACGTCCATCCGCTCGGCGGAGGACCGGTCGAGCGCGGCGAACAGCAGCGGGTCGACACCGCCGAAGTGATAGAAGACCAGGGCCGAGTTGACCCCGGCCTCCTTGGCGATCGTCCGGGCGCTGGACCTGCCGTAGCCCTGCGTCCTCAGCACGGTGCCCGCCGCGCTGATCAGCCGTTCCTTGGTGTCCTCCACCGACATGTGCAGCCCTCTCGCCAGGGCTGATCATACGGTTCGGGCGGTGGGCCGGTCCGGGCGCGCCCGGACCGGGGCTCAGGGCGCGGCACCCGCCAGCAGGCCCTCCAGGTACGCCCGTCCCGGGCCCATCAGCTGGACGAAGTCCGCGGCCTGGGGGTGCCACCGGCGCTCGTACTCCCAGCACAGCCACCCGTCCCAGCCCGCCCGGCCGAGGACGTCCACGCAGGCGCCCAGCGGCAGCACGCCCGTGCCCAGGGGCAGCGGGGCCGTGTCGTCCGCCGAGGCGACGTCCTTGAGCTGGACGTAGCCCAGGTGCGGGGCGAGCGCGGGGAAGCTGACGTCCGGGGTCTCGCCGCCCAGCCAGGTGTGGAGGACGTCCCAGAGCGCGCCGACGTTGGGGTGGCCGACGGGGCCGAGGACGCGGGCGGTGTCCTGGGCCCGGCGGTGGGAGTCGTGGGTCTCCAGCAGGACGTGGACGCCGAGGTCCGCCGCGAGGGGCGCGACCGCGCCGAGGCGCCGGGCGGCGTCCGCGTCCGCCTCCGCCACGGGGCGGTCGCCGCCGCCGGGGAAGACGCGGACGTACCGCGCGCCGATGTCGCCGGCGAGCCGGATCAGCCCGTTCAGTCCGTCGAACACGGCCTCGTCCGTCTCCTGGGCGGCCACCTGGACGTATCCGGCGACGCCCAGGATCTCCACCCCCTCCTCCGCGAACCCTGCCGCCGCCGCGGCGCGTTCCCGTGGCCCCGTACCGGGGTGCAGGGGTTCCTCCGGGTGGGCCCGCAGCTCGACGCCGTCGTAGCCGTGCGCGCGGGCGAGAGCGGCCACCTCCGGGAGGGGCGTTCCGGGCACTCCGAGTGTGGAGAAAGCGAGTTTCATGGGGAGCGGGTTCCCCGGCGGCGTCCGGGAAATGCTTCCCGTACGGCAGAAGGGGGTGACCGGAACGGACACCAGAGCCTTACGGATAGCCATGAACGGTGTCACCGGACGCATGGGACACCACCAGCACCTCGTCCGCTCGATCCTCGCCCTGCGCGAGGAAGGCGGCATCGAGGTGGGCGACGGCACCCGGCTGTGGCCGGAACCCGTCCTCGTCGGACGCAGCGAACACAAGCTCAGAGCACTCGCCGGGCGCTACGGACTGGACGCGTGGACCACCGATCTCGACAGCGTCCTCGGCGACCCGGCGACCGACATCTACTTCGACGCGCAGGCCACCGCCGCCCGCGAAGGCGCGGTGCACAAGGCCCTCGCCGCGGGCAAGCACGTGTACTGCGAGAAGCCGACCGCCCTCGACCACGGCGGCGCCCTCGACCTGCACCACCGGGCCGTCCAGGCGGGCGTCAAGCACGGCGTCGTGCAGGACAAGCTCTTCCTCCCGGGCATCCGCAAACTCAAGCGGCTGCTCGACGGAGGCTTCTTCGGCCGAGTGCTGTCCGTGCGCGGGGAGTTCGGCTACTGGGTCTTCGAGGGCGACTGGCAGCCCGCCCAGCGCCCCTCCTGGAACTACCGCGACCCGGACGCCGGCATCACCGCCGACATGTTCCCGCACTGGGAGTACGTCCTGCGCGAGCTGTTCGGCCCCATCCGGTCCGTACAGGCACACATGGCCACCCATATTCCCCGCCGCTGGGACGAGCGGGGCGTGCCGTACGAGGCGGCCGCCGACGACGCCGTCTACGCGATCCTGGAGCTGGAGGGCGGGATCGTCGCCCAGCTCAACTCCTCCTGGGCGGTGCGGGTGCACCGCGAGGAGCTGCTGGAGCTCCAGGTCGACGGCACCGAGGGCTCGGCCGTCGCGGGCCTGCGGAACTGCCGCGCCCAGCACCGCTCGGCCACCCCGCGGCCCGTGTGGAACCCCGACGTGCCGGTGACCGAGGACTTCCGCGCCCAGTGGCAGGAGGTCCCGGACAACGGCAACGCCGGGGAGGACACCAACGCCTTCAAGGCGCAGTGGGAGCTCTTCCTGCGCCACGTCGCCCTCGACGAGCCCTGGCGCTTCGGGCTCGACGCGGGCGCGCGCGGCGTGCGGCTCGGGCTGCTCGCCCGGAGCTCCGCCCGGGACGGCCGCAAGCGCCTGCTGGCGGTGTCCGGTCCCGAGGCGCGGGAGGGGGCGGCACCGTGATCCGGCTCCCCGACGCGTCCGGCGCCCTGCGCCCGCACGAGCCCAACGAGCGGCCCCTGGAGCCGGTGGCGCCGGGCGGCCCGCCCGCCTCCCGCACGCTCTTCGCCGCCGCCCATGTCGTCGCCGACCCGTACGGCAACACCACGCCGTACGGCCCCGCCGACCTCGACTGGGACGCCACGCTCGCCTTCCGCCACCACCTGTGGGCGCACGGGCTGGCCGTCGCCGAGGCGATGGACACCGCGCAGCGGGGCGCCGGGCTCGACTGGACGCGGGCGGCGGAGCTGATCCGGCGCTCCACGGCCGAGGCGCGGGCCGTGGGCGGCCGCATCGCCTGCGGGGCGGGCACCGACCATCTGACGCCCCCGTACGGGTCGCTGGAGGACGTCACGGCGGCCTACGAGGAGCAGCTGGACGTGGTGGAGGCGCACGGCGCGCAGGCCGTCGTCCTGGCCTCCAGGGCGCTCGCGGCCGTCGCCACGGGGCCGGACGACTACCGGTGGACGTACGGGCGGCTGCTGAGCCAGACGTCGGGGCCCGTGATACTGCACTGGCTGGGCCCGGTGTTCGACCCCGCGCTGGAGGGATACTGGGGCAGCGACGACCTGGACAGTGCCGCGCGGACGCTCCTGGACATCGTCTCCGCCCACCGGGAGAAGGTCGACGGGGTGAAGGTCTCCTTGCTGGACGCCGGGCGTGAACGCGCCCTGCGCAGGCGGCTGCCCGCCGGGGTGCGCTGCTTCACGGGCGACGACCTGCACTATCCCGAGCTGATCGAGGGGGACGAGCACGGCCACAGCGACGCGCTCCTCGGTGTGTTCGACCCGCTGGGGCCGCTCGCCGTGGACGCCGCGCGCCGGCTGGACGCAGGTGACCGGCGGGGCTTCCGGGAGCGGCTGGACCCGGCGCTCGCGCTCTCCCGGCACCTCTTCGAGCCGCCCACGCGCGCGTACAAGGCCGGAGTCGTCCTGCTGGCCTGGCTCGCGGGCCACCAGGAGCACTTCACGATGGTCGCGGGACAGCACGCCGCGCGCTCCCTGCCGCACCTGGCGCGGGCGTACGAACTGGCCGACGAGCTCGGCCTGTTCCCCGACCCGGAGCGCGCGGAGGCCCGCATGGCGCGGCTGCTCGCGCTGCACGGGGTGGGCCCGTGACGGGACGGGCGCGGTTCAGCCTCAACCAGTTCAGCCTCAACCAGCAGACCGTGCGCCAGTGGTCCCTGCCCGAGCTCGTGGCAGGCTGCGCGGCGGCCGGGGTGCGTCAGGTGGGGCTGTGGCGCGGGCCGGTGCGGGAGTACGGCGTCGAGGCCGCCGCCCATCTGGTGCGGGATGCCGGGCTGACCGTCAGCAGCCTGTGCCGGGGCGGCTTCCTGACCGCCGCCGACCCTGCCGGGCGGGCCGCCGCACTGGCCGACAACAGGGCGGCCGTCGAGGAGGCGGCCGCCCTGGGCACCGGCACGCTCGTGCTGGTGGCGGGCGGCCTGCCGCCGGGCTCGCGGGACCTGCCGGGGGCGCGCGAGCGGGTCGGCACGGCGCTGGCCGAGCTCGGGCCGTACGCGGCCGGGCTCGGGGTCCGGCTCGCGATCGAGCCGCTGCACCCGATGTTCGCCTCCGACCGGTGCGTCGTGTCGACCCTGCGTCAGGCGCTCGACCTGGCCGAGCGGTTCCCGGCCGAGCAGGTGGGCGTGGTGGTCGACACCTACCACCTGTGGTGGGACGACGCCGTGGCCGGGCAGCTCGCGCGGGCAGGGGAGGGCGGCCGGATCGCGGCCTTCCAGCTGGCCGACTGGGTCACCCCGCTGCCGGAGGGCGCGCTGCTGGGCCGGGGGCAGCTGGGGGACGGCTGCGTGGACCTGCGGTGGTTCCACGAGCGGGTGGGCGCGGCCGGGTACCGGGGGCCGGCGGAGGTGGAGATCTTCCATCCGGGGCTGTGGGCGCGGGACGGCGGGGAGGTCCTGGCGGAGGTGCTGGACCGATATGACCGGCACGTCCTGGGGGGTACCGACGGTAACAAGCGGCCGCCCGTTCCCCGCCCCGGGTAACGGAACGATAACTCCTTGAAGTCGGTGCAACCCTTTCGCCCTCAGGCGGGTCGTAACTTGCATCGGGCTTCCTGGGGAGGGATCCGGGGGGATTTCGGAGGAAGCCGGTTTCAGGGGGGTGCCCGAGGGGCCCGGTCGTCGGACCGGGCCCCTCGGCTTGTCCTCGCCCGTCCCCCTCGTGTCTGCCTCGCACCCGCCTCGCGCCCGTCGAGTTATCCACAGCCCCGAACGCCTGTCGCACCCCGGCGGTACCGTCGGGTCATGGCGAACATGGCAGTGGTCGAAGGGGTTCTGGAGCGGATCACCTACGCCAATGAGGAGAGCGGCTATACGGTCGCCCGCGTCGACACCGGCCGCGGCAGCGGCGATCTCCTCACGGTCGTCGGCTCCCTGCTCGGCGCGCAGCCGGGGGAGTCACTGCGAATGGAGGGCCGCTGGGGCTCCCACCCGCAGTACGGCCGCCAGTTCACCGTCGAGAACTACACCACGCTGCTCCCCGCCACGATCCAGGGCATCCGCCGCTATCTGGGCTCCGGCCTCATCAAGGGCATCGGCCCCCGCATCGCCGACCGCATCACCGAGCACTTCGGCACCGACACCCTGGACGTCATCGAGCAGGACCCGAAGCGGCTGATCGAGGTCCCCGGCCTCGGCCCCAAGCGGACGAAGATGATCGGCGCCGCCTGGGAGGAGCAGAAGGCCATCAAGGAGGTCATGGTCTTCCTCCAGGGCGTCGGCGTCTCCACCTCCATCGCCGTGCGGATCTACAAGAAATACGGCGACGCCTCCATCTCCGTGACCCGCCATCAGCCCTACCGGCTGGCCGCTGACGTCTGGGGCATCGGCTTCCTGACCGCCGACCGCATCGCCCAGGCCGTCGGCATCCCGCACGACAGCCCCGAGCGCGTCAAGGCCGGTCTGCAGTACGCCCTTTCCCAGTCCACCGACCAGGGCCACTGCTATCTCCCCGAGGAGAAGCTGATCGCCGACGCCGTCAAGCTCCTCCAGGTCGACACCGGGCTCGTCATCGACTGCCTCGCCGAGCTCGCCGCCGAAGAGGAGGGCGTGGTCCGCGAGCGCGTGCCCGGCCCCGACGGCGAGCCCGTGACCGCCGTCTATCTCATCCCCTTCCACCGCGCCGAGCTCTCCCTCGCCGGTCAATTGACGCGGCTGCTGCGGGCCGAGGACGACCGGCTGGCCGCCTTCCGCACCGTCGAGTGGGACAAGGCGCTGGCCTGGCTCGCCGACCGCACCGGCGCCGAGCTGGCCCCCGAGCAGCAGCAGGCGGTGCGGCTCGCGCTCTCCAGCAAGGTCGCCGTCCTCACCGGCGGCCCCGGCTGCGGCAAGTCCTTCACCGTGCGGTCGGTGGTCGAGCTGGCCCGCGCCAAGAAGGCCAAGGTCGTGCTCGCCGCGCCCACCGGGCGGGCCGCCAAGCGGCTCTCCGAGCTCACCGGCGCCGACGCCTCCACCGTGCACCGGCTCCTGGAGCTCAAGCCCGGCGGTGACGCCGCGTACGACAAGGACCGGCCGCTGGACGCCGATCTGGTGGTGGTCGACGAGGCGTCCATGCTCGACCTGCTGCTGGCCAACAAGCTCGTCAAGGCCGTGGCACCGGGCGCCCACCTGCTGCTCGTCGGCGACGTCGACCAGCTGCCGTCCGTGGGTGCCGGAGAGGTGCTCCGTGACCTCCTCGCGCCAGGCAGTCCCGTCCCGGCCGTGCGGCTCACCCGCATCTTCCGACAGGCTCAGCAGTCCGGCGTGGTGACCAACGCCCACCGCATCAACTCCGGTGTGCAGCCCATCACTCAGGGCCTGGCCGACTTCTTCCTCTTCCCCGAGGAGGACACCGAGGAGGCGGGCCGGCTGACCGTGGAGGTGGCGGCGCGGCGCATCCCCGCGAAGTTCGGCCTCGACCCGCGCCGCGACATCCAGGTGCTGGCCCCCATGCACCGCGGCCCGGCCGGCGCGGGCAACCTCAACGCCCTGCTCCAGCAGGCGATCACGCCCGCCCGCCCCGACCTGCCGGAGCGCCGCTTCGGCGGCCGGGTCTTCCGCGTCGGCGACAAGGTCACCCAGATCCGGAACAACTACGAGAAAGGCGAGAACGGCGTCTTCAACGGCACGGTGGGCGTGGTCACCGCCCTGGACACCGTCGAGCAGCGCCTGACCGTGCGCACCGACGAGGACGAGGAGGTCGGTTACGACTTCGACGAGCTCGACGAGCTCTCCCACGCCTACGCCGTGACCATCCATCGCTCGCAGGGCAGCGAGTATCCGGCGGTGGTGATCCCGGTCACCACGGGCGCGTGGATGATGCTCCAGCGCAATCTCCTCTACACCGCCGTGACCCGGGCGAAGCGCCTGGTGGTCCTGGTGGGCTCCCGCAAGGCCCTCGGCCAGGCCGTGCGCACCGTTTCCGCAGGCCGCAGATGCACGGCCCTGGACCACCGGCTCGGTGCGGGCCCCGGCGGAAGTGATGCAGGCGGCATTCCTTCCCAGACGGTTTACCAACCGGGGCGAACGGGGCAGTATGGCCAGGCTGGGCGGCACTGAGTGCCGTCTTTAGGCCCTATGGCCGACCCCGAGTGCACGTGCATCGTCCAAATGGGGGAAGGTAGGGGTAGTCAGGGCACCTCGAAGAAGAGGCACAACGTCGGTGAGGGATGACGTGAGCGACAACTCTGTAGTACTGCGGTACGGGGACGGCGAATACACCTACCCGGTGGTCGACAGCACCGTCGGCGACAAGGGCTTCGACATCGGCAAGCTCCGCGCCGAGACCGGGCTGGTGACCCTGGACTCCGGTTACGGCAACACCGCCGCGTACAAGTCCGCTATCACCTACCTCGATGGCGAGCAGGGCATCCTCCGCTACCGCGGTTACCCGATCGAGCAGGTCGCCGAGCGCAGCACGTTCCTGGAGACGGCGTTCCTGCTGATCAACGGCGAGCTGCCGTCCGCCGACGAGCTCGCCACCTTCAAGGGTGAGATCACCCAGCACACGCTGCTGCACGAGGACGTCAAGCGCTTCTTCGACGGCTTCCCGCGTGACGCCCACCCGATGGCCATGCTGTCGTCCGTGGTCAGCGCGCTGTCCACCTTCTACCAGGACAGCCACAACCCGTTCGACGAGAAGCAGCGCCACCTCTCGACGATCCGTCTGCTGGCCAAGCTGCCGACGATCGCCGCGTACGCCTACAAGAAGTCGATCGGCCACCCGTTCGTCTACCCGCGCAACGACCTCGGCTACGTCGAGAACTTCCTGCGGATGACGTTCTCGGTGCCGGCCCAGGAGTACGACCTCGACCCGGTCGTCGTCTCGGCCCTCGAGAAGCTGCTGATCCTGCACGCGGACCACGAGCAGAACTGCTCGACCTCCACCGTGCGCCTGGTCGGCTCCTCGCAGGCGAACATGTTCGCCTCGATCTCCGCCGGCATCAGCGCCCTGTGGGGCCCGCTGCACGGTGGCGCCAACCAGTCGGTCCTGGAGATGCTGGAAGGCATCCAGGCCAACGGCGGCGACGTGGACTCCTTCATCCGCAAGGTGAAGAACAAGGAGGACGGCGTCCGCCTGATGGGCTTCGGCCACCGCGTCTACAAGAGCTTCGACCCGCGGGCGAAGATCATCAAGGCGGCGGCGCACGACGTCCTCTCGGCGCTCGGCAAGTCCGACGAGCTGCTGGACATCGCGCTGAAGCTGGAGGAGCACGCGCTCTCCGACGACTACTTCGTCTCGCGCAACCTCTACCCCAACGTGGACTTCTACACCGGTCTCATCTACCGGGCGATGGGCTTCCCGACCGAGATGTTCACCGTGCTCTTCGCGCTCGGCCGCCTTCCCGGCTGGATCGCCCAGTGGCACGAGATGATCAAGGAGCCCGGCTCCCGCATCGGCCGCCCGCGCCAGATCTACACCGGCGTCGTGGAGCGTGACCTCCCGCTCGGCCGCGGCTGATCCGAGGCCGTTCAGGGCCCAGGACAGAGAAAAGCGCCCCGCTACCGATCCCCCCACGGGTCGGAGCGGGGCGCTTTCCGTTCCCCGGTACGGATTCCCCCCACGGGATCCGGCCGGGAGCCGCGGTGCGCGGTGCCGACGCGATCTGCCGGGACCCGTACGCACGGGAGGGCCGCTCAAAGCTCCCCGGTGTACGTGCCCCGGCCACGCGTGGCCGGTACCGTCCCCCAAGACGATCCAGCACTGCCTGGTTAGACCCACGACCCCCCGCAATGGTTACGTCGGAATCGCTGTGATCTAGGTCTCCTGCCATAACTGGACGTAAAAGGGCAAGGGGGTGAATGTGTGGGTGTTGTGTCGCTTTTATGGGTTACGTGAATCCGGACCCCGGCCGGCCCGGGTTCAGCGGAACGCGCGCAGCCGCAGGCTGTTGGTCACGACGAAGACCGACGAGAAGGCCATCGCGGCTCCCGCGATCATCGGGTTGAGCAGGCCGGCCGCGGCCAGTGGCAGCGCGGCCACGTTGTAGCCGAACGCCCAGAAGAGGTTGCCCTTGATGGTCGCGAGCGTGCGCCGGGCCAGCCGGATGGCGTCGGCCGCGACCCGCAGGTCACCGCGGACGAGCGTGAGGTCGCCCGCCTCCATGGCCGCGTCCGTGCCGGTGCCCATCGCGAGCCCCAGGTCGGCCGTGGCCAGGGCGGCCGCGTCGTTGACGCCGTCACCGACCATCGCGACCGTACGGCCCTCGCCCTGCAAACGCCGGACGACGTCGGCCTTGTCCTGCGGCAGCACCTCGGCGATCACCTCGTCGATGCCCACCGCGCGGGCGACGGATCCGGCCACCGCGGCGTTGTCGCCGGTCAGCAGCACCGGGCGCAGCCCCAGGGCCCTGAGCCCGGCCACTGCCTCAGCGCTGGTCCCCTTGACGGTGTCGGCGACGGACACGACGCCCCGCGCCGCCCCGTCCCAGGCCACCGCCACGGCCGTGCGGCCCTCGGCCCGCGCCGCATCCAGCGCCTCCCCGAGCCCGGCGGGCAGCGCGATCCCGGCGTCGGCCAGCAGGGACTCCCGGCCCACGAGCACCTCGTGCCCCTCGACCACGCCCCGCACGCCCAGCCCGGCCAGGCTCTCGAAGTGCTCGACGGGCGGCAGCGCGCCGGTCCGCTCCGCCGCTCCGGCGGCGACGGCCCGCGCGACCGGGTGCTCGGAGAAGTGCTCCACCGCCCCGGCCAGCCGCAGCAGTTCGCGCTCGCTCCCGCCCGGCACGGTGACGACGTCGTACAGCCCCATCCGGCCGGTGGTCACCGTGCCCGTCTTGTCCAGCACGACCGTGTCCACCCGCCGGGTCGACTCCAGCACCTCCGGCCCCTTGATCAGGATGCCGAGCTGCGCGCCCCGGCCCGTACCGACCATGAGCGCGGTCGGCGTCGCCAGGCCCAGGGCGCAGGGGCAGGCGATGATCAGCACGGCGACGGCGGCGGTGAACGCGGCCGCGGTGTCCCCGGTCGCCAGCAGCCAGCCGGCCAGCGTGCCGAGCGCGATCAGCAGCACCACGGGCACGAAGACGCCGGAGACGCGGTCGGCGAGGCGCTGCACCTCGGCCTTGCCGTTCTGCGCGTCCTCCACCAGCCGGGCCATCCGCGCGAGCTGGGTGTCCGCGCCGACCCGGGTGGCCTCGACGACCAGCCGCCCGGCGGCGTTGACCGTCGCGCCGGCCACCGTGTCGCCCACGGCCACGTCCACCGGCAGCGACTCGCCGGTCAGCATCGAGGCGTCCACCGCGGACGCGCCCTCGACGACCGTGCCGTCCGTCGCGATCTTCTCCCCGGGCCGCACGGCGAAGCGGTCGCCGACCGCCAGCCGGGACACCGGGATCCGCTCCTCGCGGCCGTCCCGCAGGACGGTCACGTCCTTGGCGCCCAGCTCCAGCAGCGCCCGCAGCGCGGCCCCCGCCTTCCGCTTGGACCGCGCCTCCAGCCAGCGCCCGGCCAGCAGGAACGTCGTCACCCCGGCCGCCGCCTCCAGGTAGATCGCCGACGACCCGTCCGTACGGGATACGGTCAGCGAGAAGGCGTGCCGCATGTGCGGCATCCCGGCCGTGCCGAGGAACAGCGCCCACAGCGACCAGCCGAACGCGGCCAGCGTGCCGATCGAGACCAGGGTGTCCATGCTCGCCGCGCCGTGCCGGGCGCCCGTCCACGCGGCCCGGTGGAAGGGGAACGCGCCCCAGACCACGACGGGCGCGGCGAGCGTCAGGGACAGCCACTGCCAGTTGTCGAACTGCAGCGCCGGGACCATCGACAGCAGCACGACCGGCGCGGACAGCACGGCGGAGAGGACCAGCCGCCGCAGGAGCGCGTCGGCTTCCCCGCCGCCGGCTCCTGCGCCGCCGGCCTCCGGTGCCGCGGCCGCCGCGGGCTCGGGGGCCCGGGGTGGCTCGGCCGTGTAGCCCGTCCGCTCCACGGTGGCGATGACGTCCGCCACCGCCACCCCTTCACCGAGGGCGACGCGCGCCTTCTCCGTGGCGAAGTTGACGGTGGCCCGGACGCCGTCCATCCGGTTGAGCTTGCGCTCCACGCGGGCGGCGCACGACGCGCAGGTCATCCCGCCGATGGCGAGTTCGACCTCGGCGGGAGCGGGCGCCTTCGGGGCGGGGGCCGTGCTGTTCATCGCGGACTCCTGGTGATCAGGCGCGGCCCGTGAGCTCGTAGCCCGCCTCGTCGACGGCGGCGCGGACGGCCTCGTCGTCCAGCGGGGCCGCGGCGGTGACGGTGACCTGGCCGGTCGCGGCGACGGCCTTCACCGAGGTGACCCCGGCGAGGGCGGAGATCTCTTCGGTGACCGCGGACTCGCAGTGGCCGCAGGTCATGCCGGTCACCTGGTAGACGGTGGTGGAGTCGCTCATGGTGGTTCCCCTCGGTGGGTCGTGCGTCGTCGGACAACAGCGACAACAGCTTACCCCCTGGGGGTATTCCCGAAGGGGTGTTCCAAAGGCCCCGCGGGGTGTGCACGGCCAGGGGCCCCGGGCCGGAAGTCCGGCCCGGGGCCCCTGTGGGGGCGATATCCGGTCAGTCCTCGGCTGCGCGCCGGGAGCGGTTGCCGGGACGTGCGGCCACCCAGTCGCGGATCGTGTCCGCGAACCAGTAGGGCTTGCCGCCCTCGACGAGATCGGGGGTGGGGAGCATGCCGTGCTTGCGGTAGGTCCGGACGGTGTCGGTCTGTACGCCGATGTGTGCCGCGATCTCTTTGTAGGACCAGAGTCGACGATCGGTCATCTCTCGCGCCTCTCCGCTGCGCCCCGGCGACGGAGGGGGATCCGTCGGGGAAGCCGGGGCGCGGCCTTCGTGATCACTGAGCCTTTGCCCTGTGAACGACGCCGAGTGACAGGCGGCGAGGGGTTGTTGGCGCTCTGTGACCGAAGCGTGACGGTTTTGCGGGGTGGTGGGGGTTGCTCGCCGTTGTCGTGTGCGGGTTCGTTGCTCCCCCAGCTACCGCTGGGAGGTGCCCCCAGCGGCGGGCGGCCTCAAACGCCGGCCGGGCTGTTGTGGATCTCGCCGTTGTCCAGTGCGGCAGAACACCCTTCGGGTGTGTCCTCAATCGCCGGACGGGCTTGGTCTCGGGTCCCGCAGTTGTCACGAGTCCGGCCGGGCCACCCGCACGGGGCGGTTCTCCCGGCGGGACCGTTCGCATGCCTCCGCGATGAGCAGTGCCGCCAGGCCCTCCTGACCGGAGCAGGGGTTGGGTGCCTCGCCGCGCGCGGCCCGTAGGAAATGAGCCAACTCGGCTCGGTAAGCCGCCTCGAATCGCTCCAGGCAGTCCGCCCAGGGCCGCTCCGGTGCCCCGGGGCCGCCGGGCTCGGCCGATGTCGTGGGCGTACGGTCGCCCAGCCCGGCCACCCACTGGTCGCGTTCGCCGGCCAGCTCCATGCGTACGTCGTAGCCGGCTCCGTTGTAGCGGGTGGCGGTCGCGGTGACGAGTGTGCCGTCGTCCAGGGTGAGCAGAGCGGCCGCGGTGTCCACGTCGCCCGCCTCCCGGAAGAACGCCGCGCCGCCGGCGGAACCCCGCGCGTAGACCTCCGTCACCTCACGTCCCGTCAGCCACCGCACGGCGTCGAAGTCGTGGATCAGGCAGTCGCGGATCAGACCGCCCGAGAGGGGCAGGAAGTCCGCGGGCGGGGGAGCGGCGTCGGAGGTGACGGCCCGGATGGTGTGCACCCGCCCCAGCCGTCCCGCCCGCACCGCCTCGCGCGCCGCCCGGAACCCCGGGTCGAACCGCCGCTGGAACCCCATCTGCAACAGCGTCCCCGCCTCCTCGACAGCGTGCAGCGCCTCCCGCGTGCGGTGGGGGTCGAGCGCGACGGGTTTCTCGCAGAAGGTGGGCAGACCGGCTTCCGCGGCGCGTGTGATCAGCTCCGCGTGGGTGGCGGTGGGGGTGGTGATGACGACGGCGTCGACGGTGCGGAGGAGGGTGTCGAGGGGGGTGGTGCGGGTGTTGAGGCGTTTGGCGAGGGTGGTGGCGCGGTGGTCGTCGGCGTCGGCGATGAGGAGGTCGTGGACGTCGTCGTTGGCGGCGAGGGCGGTGGCGTGGAACGAGCCGATGCGGCCTGCGCCGATGAGTCCGATACGCATGGTGGTGCCCCTTTCTTTTTCCCCAGCCCCGCCCCTTCCCGCAGCATCTGATGCGCGGCTCCGCCGCGGCCGGGGCTCCGCCCCGGACCCGTGGTCGGGTGCGGGTCCATTGGCGCCTGCGGCGCTTTGTTCCCCTACTCCGCCCCTTCCCGAAACTGGGGCTGCGCCCCAGACCCCGCAACACGGCTTCGCCGCGTTGTCCTCAAACTCCCCCAGCTACCTCCCCCAGACTCCGTCCGGGGGTGCCCCCAGAGGTGCCCCCAACGGGCTGAAATCAGCCCGTCCGGCGTTTGAGGACGCTCCCCCAGACTTCGTCCGGGGGGACCCCCAAGGGCGCTGGGGTCCGGGGTCTCCCCGGTTTCGGGAAGGGGCGGGGTAGGGGAAACAAAGCCCGCCGCAGGCGGACATCAGTCGTACAGCGCCGGCCGCCGCGCCAAGTCGACCACCTCGCGGGCACCCGATGCCTGAGACCGGGTGCCCGCTTCGCAGGCGGCCGCCGCCGCGTAGCCGTCCCACGCCGAAGGGCCCTCCGTGCGGCCCGAGCGGGTGGCCGTCACCCAGCGCTGCACCTGCTCGTCGTACGCGGAGCGGAAGCGGGTCACGAAGTCCTGGGGGATCTCGCCGCCCCAGCGGCCCGCCGTGTTCACGAGCGGGCCGCCCGGCTCGCCGATGCGCGCGCTGCCGCGTTCGCCGACGGCCTCGCACCGGACCTCGTAGCCGAAGCCGCAGTTGACGAAGACCTCGACGTCCGCGAGGGCGCCGCCGGAGGTCTCCAGGAGGACGAGCTGGGGGTCGCTCAGGCCCTCGGGCGCGGCGGGGGAGCGGGCCGGTTTGAGGACGGTGACGGCGGTGATCTCCTGGCCGAGGAGCCAGCGGGTGGCGTCGATCTCGTGGACCACCGAGTCGTTGATCATCATCTGCTCGGTGAAGCCGGGCGGCGTGGCGACGTTGCGGTGCCGGCAGTGCAGCATCAGCGGGCGCCCGATCCCGCCGCCGTCCAGCAGGGACTTCAGCCGGCGGTACTCCGCGTCGTACCGCCGCATGAAGCCCACCTGGACGCGCCGGTGCCCGAGCCGCGCCTCGGCCTCCACCACGCGCAACGCGGACGCGGCGTCCGGCGTCAGCGGCTTCTCGCACAGCACGGGCAGGTCGCGCGCGAACGCCGCCAGCAGCGCGGCCTCGTGCGCGGGGCCGGGGGAGGCGATGAGCACGGCGTCCACGTCGGGGGCGGACAGGGCGGCCGCCGTGTCGGTGTAGGCCGTGCAGCCGTCGATGCCGGTGGCGGCCCGCTTCGCGCGGTCGCCGTCGACGTCGACGACCGCCGCGACCCGCGCCCCGCTGATGACCCGGTCGAGCCGCCGGACGTGGTCGGCGCCCATCCGCCCCGTGCCGATGACGGCGACGCCGAGCGTGCCTTGCTGCGTCATGGTGGGTGTCTCCTCGTTTCCGTGCGGGACGCCGTCAGACGCCGCAGCCCCGCAGATAGCGCCGGGTGCGCCGGGCGATGGGCAGCGGACGGTCGGGCGGGCAGGGGTACATGTCCTGCTCCACGATCGCGAACAGGTCGGCGTCCAGCTTCGCGGCGGCCGCGAGCACGGGCTCCAGCGCCGGTACGCCGAGCGGTGGTTCGCACATCACGCCCTGCCGCACGGCGGGCCCGAACGGCGTGCCCTTCGCGACCACGTCCGCGAGGACCGCCGGGTCGACCTGCTTGAGGTGGAGGTAGCCGATCCGCTCGCCGTAGGTCTCGATGAGCTTGACGCTGTCGCCGCCGCAGTACGCGTAATGGCCGGTGTCCAGGCACAGGTTGACCAGTGCGGGGTCCGTCGCGTCGAGGAAGCGCTCGACGTGCGCCTCGGTGTCGATGTGGGTGTCGGCGTGCGGGTGGACGACGGTCTCCAGGCCGTAGCGGTCGCGGACCTCGCGGGCCAGCCGCTCCGTGCCCGTGGCCAGGTGGTGCCACTGCTCGGGCGTCAGCTCCGGGCTCTCGACGACCTCGGCGGTGCGGTCGTCGCGCCAGAAGGACGGGATGACGACCAGGTGCCGCGCGCCCGTCGCCCGCGCCAGCCCGGCGACCGCCGCCACCTGCTCCCAGGTCGCGTCCCAGACGGCGGGGCCGCGGTGGAGGGCGGTGAAGACGGTGCCCGCGGAGACGGAGAGGCCGCGCCGCCCGGTCTCCTCGCGCAGCCGGGCGGGGTCGGTGGGGAGATAGCCGTACGGCCCGAGCTCGGTCCAGGCGTAGCCCGCGTCGGCGACCTCGTCCAGGAAGCGCTGCCAGGGGACCTGGGCCGGGTCGTCGGCGAACCACACGCCCCAGGAGTCCGGGGCGGAACCCACCCGGATGCGGGACGCGGGCGACGGAGCGGGGCTGGGGGGCATCTGCGGCTCTCCTCGGGTCGCCTCGGACGAGGGGCGGGGCTCCTCCGTAGCTTCCCCGCCGGGCGGACGGGGTGTCAAGGTTACGTCCGGACATTCGGACGTCACGTCAAGTCCGGCCCGGGTACGTCTATATGTAAGGACAATTCCTTGACACGGTCGTGAGGCCCCGGCTAGACCTGACCCCATGAGCGAGACGGGACCGTACGACCTGATCACGATGGGCCGGGTCGGGGTGGACCTCTATCCCCTCCAGCCCGGCGTGCCGTTGGCGGAGGTCGAGACCTTCGGGAAGTTCCTCGGCGGGTCGCCGGCCAATGTCGCGGTCGCCGCCGCCCGGCTCGGCCGCCGCACCGCGCTGATCAGCCGCACCGGCGCCGACCCCTTCGGCGAATACGTCCACCGGGCGCTGCGCGACTTCGGCGTGGACGACCGGTGGGTGACCGCCGTGCCCGCCCACCCCACCCCCCTGACCTTCTGCGAGATCTTCCCGCCGGACGACTTCCCGCTCTACTTCTACCGCCGCCCCAAGGCCCCCGACCTGGACATCCACACCACCGAGCTGGACCTGGACGCCGTGCGCGCCGCCCGGATCTTCTGGGTGACGGGCACGGGGCTGTGCGAGGAGCCGAGCCGCTCCGCGACCCTGGCCGCGCTCGCGGCCCGCGCCAAGCGGGGCACCACGGTCTTCGACCTCGACTGGCGGCCGCTCTTTTGGGGCGGCGAGGGCGGCGCCTCCGGCGACGGCGGGCGTACGGGCGCCGCCGCGATGGCCACCGCCCGGCCCTACTACGCCGCCGCCCTCGCCCACGCCACCGTCGCCGTCGGCAACGCCGACGAGTGCGAGGTCGCCACCGGCGAACGCGACCCCCTCGCGGCGGCCTGGGCGCTCCTCGACGCCGGCGTCGAACTGGCCGTCGTCAAGCAGGGCCCCAAGGGCGTCCTCGCCGTCCACCGGGACGGCACGACGGCCGAGGTCCCACCCGTGGAGATCGAGGTCCTCAACGGGCTGGGCGCGGGCGACGCGTTCGGGGGTGCGCTGTGCGACGGCTTGCTGGCGGGGCGTTCCCTGGAGGCGGCTCTGCGGTACGCGAATGCGGCGGGGGCGATCGTGGCTTCTCGGTTGTCGTGTTCGTCCGCTATGCCGGCGCCTGCGGAGATCGAGGGTCTCCTCGGCGGGTCGGGTGGGTAGGGGGGCGGTCCGCTGCGCCTGCGGCGGGCTTTGTTCCCCAGCCCCGCCCCTTCCCGAAACTGGGGCGCGTGCCCCAGGCCCCCGGCTGTCCCGCCGTTGCCGCCTGCGGCGGAGAGCGCCCTGCTGGGGGTCCCCCCGGACGAAGTCTGGGGGAGTTTGAGGACAGCGCGCGAAGCGTGCTTCGGGGTCTGGGGCGAAGCCCCAGTTCGGGAAGGGGCGGGATTGGGGAAAAAAGCCCGCCGCAGGCGCAACCCACCAAGACCATCCGCCAAGCCGAAGGCAGACGTGAGAATCGACATCGCCGACCTCGCCAGAACAAGAAGCCGGCACCCCGAAGCCATCGCCGAAGCCGCCGCCCGCAGAGTGACGCGGCCGCTCATCGGCGACACCGGCCGACTGATGATCATCGCCGCCGACCACCCCGCCCGAGGCGCCCTCGCCGTCGGTGGGCGGCCGTTCGCGATGGCGGACAGGGCCGGGCTGCTGGAGCGGCTCTGCCTCGCGCTGTCCCGGCCCGGCGTCGACGGCGTGCTCGGCTCTGCCGATGTCCTCGACGACCTGCTGCTGCTCGGCGCGCTGGAGGGCAAGGTCGTCATCGGGTCCATGAACCGTGGCGGGCTCGCGGGCGCCGCGTTCGAGATGGACGACCGGTTCACCGGACACCGCCCCGAGGACCTGGCCGGGCTGCGCTTCGACGCGGGCAAGCTCCTGCTGCGCATCGACCACGACGACCCCGGCTCGCTGCGGACCCTGCACTCCGCGGCCCGCGTCATCGACGACATGGCCGCGCGCCGACTGCCCGTCTTCGTCGAGCCGTTCCTCTCCCGGCGCGTGGCGGGGCGGGTGCACAACGACCTGAGCGCCGAGGCCGTCACCACCTCCATCGCCGTCGCCTCGGGGCTCGCCGGGACCTCCGCGTACACCTGGCTCAAGGTGCCCGTCACCGACGACCCCGCCGACATGGCCCGGGTGCTGGAGACCACGACGCTCCCCACCGTGCTGCTGGGCGGTGACGTCGCGGAGGGCACGTACGAGAAGTGGTGCGCGGCCCTGCGGCTGCCCACCGTGCAGGGGCTCGTCGTCGGCCGCTCCCTGCTCTATCCGGCCGACGGGGACGTGGCCGGTGCCGTCGACACGGCCGTAGGACTCCTGTGACGCTTGAGTCCCCACACGGCGTCAGGAGAGACGAGAACTCATGACCTTCGCCACCAACCACCTGCCGGCCGGCAGTGCCGCCGACGGCCCGTACGCCCTGGACATCTGGCCCGAGCAGGCCGGGTGGAGCCACTCCTCGCTGCGCGTCCTCACCCTCTCGCCCGGGTCCACGCACACCTTCACGGCCGGTGACAGCGAGTGGATCGTGCTGCCGCTGGCCGGGGGGTGCACGGTCGCGGTCGACGGGCAGGTCTTCGAACTGCGCGGCAGGAAGAGCGTGTTCGAGGGGGTGAGCGACTTCGTCTACGTGCCGAGGGACGCGCAGGTGACGCTCGACTCCGGCACGGGCGGCCGGTTCGCGCTCGCCGGGGCGCGCTGCGGGAGGAGGCTGACCGCGCGCTACGGCCCCGCCGCCGACGTCCCCGTGGAGCTGCGCGGCACCGGCAACTGCTCGCGGCAGGTCAACAACTTCGCCGCCGCCGGGGTCTTCGCGTGCGACCGGCTCATCGCCGTCGAGGTGCTCACCCCGGGCGGCAACTGGTCCTCCTATCCGCCGCACAAGCACGACGAGCACCACCCCGGCGAGGAGTCGCTGCTGGAGGAGATCTACTACTTCGAGATCGAGGGCGAGGCCGGGCTCGGCTATCAGCGCGTCTCGCCCTCGCGGCCCGGTGGCACGGACGTGCTCGCGGAGGTCCGCAGCGGTGACGCGGTGCTGATCCCCGACGGCTGGCACGGCCCGTCCGTCGCCGCCCCCGGCCACACGATGTACTACCTCAACGTCATGGCCGGGCCCGCGCCCGAACGGGAGTGGCTCATCCGGGACCACCCCGACCACGCCTGGATCAGGGGCACCTGGCCCGGGCAGCCCGTCGACCCCAGGCTGCCGCTCTGCACCGCGGGAGAGGACCGATGACCGCACCCACCCGGCGACTGACCGTCGCCCAGGCCCTGGTGGAGTTCCTCGCCCACCAGTACACCGAGCGCGACGGCGTCCGGCAGCGGCTGATCGCCGCCTGCTGGGGCATCTTCGGCCACGGCAACGTCGCCGGGATCGGCCAGGCGCTGCTGGAGACCGGCGACGCCATGCCCTACCACCAGGGCCGCAACGAACAGGCCATGGTGCACGCCGCCGTCGGCTACGCCCGCCACCGCGACCGGCTCTCCGCCCACGCCGTCACCACCTCGATCGGCCCCGGCGCCACCAACCTCGTCACCGGTGCCGCCCTCGCCACCGTCAACCACATCCCCGTCCTCCTGCTGCCCGGCGACACCTTCGCCACCCGGCCCGCCGACCCGGTGCTCCAGCAGCTCGAACACCCCGGCGCCGGTGACATCTCCGTCAACGACTGCCTGCGGCCCGTCTCGCGCTACTTCGACCGCGTCACCCGCCCCGAGGCGCTGATCCCCGCCGCCCTGGAGGCCGCGCGGGTGCTCGCCGACCCCGTCGAGACCGGTGCCGTCACCCTCGCCCTGCCGCAGGACGTGCAGGCCGAGGCGTACGACTGGCCGGAGGCGTTCTTCGCCGACCGCGTCTGGCGCGTGCGCCGCCCCGTGCCCGACGCCGACGCCCTCGCCGAGGCGGCCGAGGCCGTACGGGCCGCCCGCCGCCCGCTGCTGATCGCCGGGGGCGGCGTGGCGCACAGCGCGGCGTACGACGCGCTCTCCTCCTTCGCGAGCGCCACCGGCATCCCCGTCGCCTGCACCCAGGCGGGCAAGGGCACGCTGAGCCACGACCACCCCTGCGACGTCGGCGGCCTCGGCCACACCGGCACCGCCGTCGCGGACGAACTCGCCCGCACCGCCGACCTCGTCATCGGCGTCGGCACCCGCTACAGCGACTTCACCACCGCCTCCTCGACCCTCTTCGCCGCGCCCGGGGTGCGCTTCGTCAACCTCAACATCGCCTCCTTCGACGCCCACAAGCTCGCCGCACTGCCCCTGGTCGGCGACGCGCGGGCCGGCCTTGAGGCACTGGGCGAGGCGCTGCCGGGCCACCGCGTGCCCGAGGAGTACGCGCGGGAGTGCGCCCGGGGGAAGGCCGCCTGGGACGAGGCCGTCACCCGCGCCTTCTCCTGCCCCGACGGCGACGCCCGCCCCACCCAGGCCCAGGTGCTCGGCGCGCTCGACCGCCTCGTCACCCCCGCGGACGTGATCGTGAACGCCGCCGGCTCGCTCCCCGGCGACCTCCACAAGCTCTGGCGCGCCCGCGGCCGCCGCGACTACCACCTCGAATACGGCTACTCCTGCATGGGCTACGAGATCCCCGCCGCGATCGGCGTCCGGATGGCGAGCCCCGACCGCCCCGTCTGGGCGCTCGTCGGCGACGGCACGTATCTGATGATGCCGACCGAGCTGGTGACGGCCGTGCAGGAGGGCATCGCCATCAAGCTGGTGCTGCTCCAGAACCACGGCTACGCCTCCATCGGCGGCCTCTCGGACGCCGTCGGCGGCGAGCGCTTCGGCACGGCCTACCGCTTCCGGGCCGCCGACGGCACGTACACCGGAGACCCGCTGCCCGTCGACCTCGCCGCCAACGCAGCCTCCCTGGGGATGTCGGTGCTGCGCGCCCGGACGGTCCGCGAGCTGGAGGAGGCGCTGACCCGGGCGCGCGCCGCCACCGTCCCCACATGTGTCTATGTGGAGACCGAAAGGGCCGACACAGTGCCGGGCGCGCCCCCTGCCCAGGCGTGGTGGGATGTGCCTGTCGCCGAGACCGCCGGCCGGCCCGCGGCCGTCGCCGCCCGGAAGGAGTACGAGCGGCAGGTGGCGGCCCGGCGTCGTCACCTCTGAGCGGGCTCGACGAAGTCCGGTGCGGTTCGTCGGCGCCCCGAAGGGGCGCGGGGCTGTGACGTTGTGCGGCTCCGCCGCGTGGCGCGACCAGCCACGAACCACCCGCGGATGACCGGCGGAGCGCCTCGCACCGCCAGTAAGAAGCCCCCCGTTCCAGAAGGGTTCTGTGCAGATGAAGACCGTCAACCACTGGATCGGCGGCAAGGCCGTCGAGGGCACCTCCGGCACGTTCGGGCCGGTCACCGACCCCGCGACCGGGGAGCGGACGACGCGGGTCGCCTTCGCCTCCGTCGAGGAGGTCGACGCCGCCGTGGCCGCCGCGAAGGAGGCGTTCGCCACCTGGGGCACCTCCTCGCTCGCCGCCCGCACCGCCGTCCTCTTCCGCTACCGCGCGCTCCTGGACGGCCACCGCGAGGAGCTCGCCCGGCTGATCACCGCCGAGCACGGCAAGGTCCACTCCGACGCGCTCGGCGAGGTCGCCCGCGGCCTGGAGATCGTCGAGCTGGCCTGCGGGATCACCACGCAGCTCAAGGGCGAGCTGTCGTCCCAGGTGTCCAGCGGCGTCGACGTCGCCTCGATCCGGCAGCCGCTCGGCGTCGTCGCGGGCATCACGCCCTTCAACTTCCCGGCCATGGTGCCGATGTGGATGTTCCCGCTGGCCGTCGCCTGCGGGAACACCTTCGTCCTCAAGCCGAGCGAGAAGGACCCCTCGGCCGCCTTCCTGCTCGCGGAGCTGGCCGCGGAGGCCGGCCTGCCCGCCGGTGTCCTCAATGTGGTCAACGGCGACAAGGTGGCCGTCGACCGCCTCCTGGAGCACCCCGACGTCGCGGCCGTCTCCTTCGTCGGCTCCACCCCGATCGCCCGGCACATCCACACCGTGGCCACCGCCCACGGCAAGCGCGTCCAGGCACTCGGCGGCGCCAAGAACCACATGCTGGTGCTGCCCGACGCCGACCTCGACGCCGCCGCCGACGCCGCGGTCTCCGCCGCGTACGGCTCCGCGGGCGAGCGCTGCATGGCCATCTCCGCCGTCGTGGCGGTCGGTGCCACCGGCGACGAGCTCGTACAGAAGATCGTCGACCGCGCCGCGAAGATCAAGATCGGGCCGGGTGACGACCCCACGTCCGAGATGGGCCCCCTCATCACCAAGGCGCACCGCGACAAGGTCGCCTCCTACGTGGAGGGCGCCGCCGGGCAGGGCGCGCGGGTCGTGCTGGACGGCACGGGCTTCACCGTCGAGGGCCACGAGAACGGCCACTGGATCGGCCTGTCCCTCCTCGACCACGTCGGCACCGACATGGACGCCTACCGCGACGAGATCTTCGGCCCGGTGCTGTGCGTGCTGCGCGCCGACACCTACGAGGACGGGCTGGCCCTGATCAACGGCTCGCCGTGGGGCAACGGCACCGCCATCTTCACCCGCGACGGCGGGGCAGCGCGCCGCTTCCAGCTGGAGGTCCACGCGGGGATGGTCGGCGTGAACGTCCCGATCCCGGTGCCGGTGGGCTACCACTCCTTCGGCGGCTGGAAGGACTCCCTCTTCGGCGACCTGCACATCTACGGCAACGACGGCGTGCAGTTCTACACCCGCGGCAAGGTGGTGACCACGCGCTGGCCGGACCCGTCGGACGGCGGCGTCGACCTGGGCTTCCCGAGCCACAAGTAGGGGGCCCGGACGCGCCGAAGTCCATGCGAAACCGCGCCCCGTAAGGGGCGCGGGGCTGCGACGTCGTGCGGCTCCGCCGCGCGGGCGCGACCGGCCACAGCCGGCCCGCAGCGGCAAACCGGACCTCCAGCGGAGCGGAACCGCACCTCCGGTTCGTCCGGGCATGATCGTAAGCTCGGGGTATGACCTGGTCGAGTGCCCTGAGAGAGACCGCACGGGCCGGGCTGACCGTGGAGCGCACCAAGCTCACGCCCCTCGTCGCCGTGCGCGGCGCCGCCGGGGTCGCGATCGTGATCGGGCTGATGCTGTGGCTGGGGAACCCCACCCTCGCCGTCTCCTCCGCGTTCGGCGCCTTCGCCTCGGGCCTGGCGACGTTCCAGCGCAGCTGGCGGCCGCGGCCCGTGCTCGCCCTCGCGGTGGCGGTGGGCCTGGCGATCAGCACGTTCCTGGGCTACGTCGCGGCCGCCGACCACGTGCTGTTCGCCACGTTGCTGACGGTGTGGACCCTGCTGGCCGGCATGGCCTGGGCGGCCGGGCCGGTGTCCGGGCTGGTCGCGACGCAGACCATCGCGGTCATGCTGGTCACGGTCACCCTGCCCACGTCGCTGCTCGGCGCCCTGGAGCACGCCGGGCTCATCGCCTTCGGCGGTCTGGTGCAGGCCGCGCTGATCGTGCTGCTGCCCATCCGGCCCTGGGGCGCGCAGCGCGACGCGCTCGCGGACGCGCTGGCCGCCGAGGCGGACTACGCGCGCAGACTCCGCCACGACCCGATGGCCCGCTTCGACCCGCAGCCGCTGATGGACGCGCGCGAGGCCGCCGAGCTGACCCCACGTCAGGCCCGGAACCGGCCGCGCCAGCTCGCCGGCCCGCGCGGTGTGGCCGAGAGCATCCGGCCGGTGCTCGCCTCGCTCGCCGACCCCGTGCTGGGCGCCCCCGCGGAAGGGCCCGAGCGCGACCGGGCCCGCGATCTGCTGGCCGCCGCCGGGGCCGTCCTGGACGCCGTCGCCCGTGCCATCCGCTGGGGCAAGCCGGTGCGGCTGCCGGCGGAGGCGATGGCGGCGCTGGAGGTGCCCGCGTCGGGGCCGATGCTCAAGGGCCCGGCACGGCGGTCCGCGTACCGCCTGATCTCGCTGCTCGGCGACGCCGTCGACGCCACCGACGAACCGGTCCGCACCACGCCCCCGCAGGGTGGGCAGGAGCACCCGCACCTGCCGCGGCCCTCGGTGCCCCGCCTCGCGCCGCTCGTGCTGAGCGCCGTGCGCCGCGAGGCGCGCTGGTCGTCGCCGGTCGGCCGGCACGCGGTCCGCACGGCGGTGGTCGTGCTGGCCGGTTACGTGCTGGGCACCGCGCTGCCGCTCGGGCACGGCTACTGGGCGCCGATGACCTCCGTGATGGTGATGCGGCCGGACTTCGGGCAGACCTACTCCCGGGGCGTCGCCCGCTTCGCGGGGACCGTCGTCGGCGTCCTGCTCGCCGGCGCGCTGGTCGCCGTGGCCCACCCGGGGGAGTGGGTGAACGCGGGCCTCGCCGTGCTGTGCATCGGCCTGATGTATCTGCTGATGCGCACCGGTTACAGCGTGGCGTCGGCGTGCATCGCCGCCTATGTCGTCTTCCTCCTGGGCATCGCGGGCGGGAGCTGGTCGCAGACCGTCCAGGCGCGGGTGGCCCTCACCCTGCTCGGCGGACTGCTCGCGATGGCCGCGTACGCGCTCTTCCCGACCTGGGAGACGCCCCGGCTGCGCGACCGCCTCGCCGACTGGCTGACCGCCAACGGCCGTTACAGCCTGGCCGTGCTCAAGGCGTTCGGCAGCCCGTCCGAGCGCCGCCCGCGCCGGGTGCGCGAGGCACTGCTGGCCTCGCGCTCGGCCCGTACGGCCTGGGACGAGGCGGCGGCCCGCGCCCTGACCGAGCCCGTACGGCACCGGGGCCTGTCCCGTACGAAGGAGCGCGCGGCGGACGCGGCGCTCGCCACCATGGGCCGGGCCACCATGCTGATGGAGGCCCACCTCCCGGACCGCGACGCCGAACCCTCCAAGGGCGCCGAAGCCTTCGCCGCCGCCCTCCAGGAGGCCCTCCCCGCCGCCGCCGCGGCCGTACGCGAACGCTGCTCCCTCGACTGGACGGGCCCCCGCGCCGCCCTCACCGCCTGGCAGGCGGAGGTCGGCGACGAGGGAGTCGCCGTCCGCGGCGCGGACCTCCTCATGGACGCCCTCGACGACCTCGCCGAAGCCCTCTCCCCGGGCCCCGGCGGCCGCAACAGGGCGACGCGGAGGCCGTGAGGGGGGCCCAGCCTGACGGTACGGTGGCCGGGACCACCCCGTTCGCAACGGAGGACACCGTGAGTGCGCAGCCCGACGGTCCGTACGGCCCGCTGATCCCCATGCCGGAGCTCACGCCGGACGCCTTGCGGGCAGCGGTCGCCCGGATCGCCCCGAGCAGGATCCCCGACCTCACCCAGCACCTGTTCGAAGCGACGACGAACGCGCAGCAGACGCAGAGTCTCGCCCCGCTCCGGACCTTCGTGCACCACTGGGCCGTGTTCATCGCGATCGAGCGCCACCCCGAGCGCGCGGCCCGCTTGCGCGAACTGGAGGACGCAGCGCGGACCGCGGAAACCAAGGACGCGCTCCGGCCGTTGCTCGCCGAGATCCGCCAGATCTTCCGGACGGCGGAGACCGAGGCGGGGCTGTGAGCGACTGGTCCTGGGAGTACGACCCTGACGAGGAGCACGTCTCGGCGGGTCTTCCGCCCGGTGTGATGGCCGAGGTGGAGCGATTGGCCACCGAACTCGCCGCACTCGGGCGGGACGCCGAGAAGGTCGGCAGGTCTCCGAGGCCCGAGGGCGGCGTGCGGCACTTCGACTTCCTCGGCGGACGCGGCTTCCTCAGCTTTCTGGTCGTTCCTCGCCACTGCTGCGTGTACGTCTGCGACATCACCTGGTACGGCTGACGCGGCGGGTCGCTCCGGCCTGGGCCGGAGTCCCGCTCCCCGCTACCGCGTGAACAGCCGTTCCAGATAAGCGTCGAGCAGGTGCAGGGTCTCCTCCCGGGAGGAGACGTCCAGGAGCGCGTGGGTGGTCAGGCCGTCGGACAGGGCGATCAGGAGCATCGCCTCCGCGTCCGGGTCGCGGTCCGCGGCGATCTCGCCCCGGGTCATGCCCTCGCGCACCTGGCCGGCGAAGAAGGCCCGCAGTGCCGGGATGCCCTCCTTGGCGTGGGTGCGCAGGCGTTCGTCGTGGAGGGCGCGGACGAAGTAGGCGATCTGCACCAGATTGCCGGTGCGGCTCGCCTCGTCCAGGGGCAGGATCTCCACGATCGTCTCGCGCAGCACCTCGCGCGGCGAGGGCGCGGCGGGCAGTGCCTCCAGCCGCGCGGCCACCCGCCGCGTCGCGAGCTCGCTGATGTGGCCGAGGGCGAAGACGAGCATGTCGTCCTTGCTGGCGAAGTAGTGCTGCAACTGCCCGAGCGAGATGCCCGCCTCCGCCGCGACGTCGCGCAGGCTCGCGCCGTCCAGGCCGCGCTCGCACGCGATCCGCCAGAGGGCCTCCGCGATGGTTCTGCGGCGCTCCTCGTGGTCCACGCGCTTGGGCACGTCCGCCACCCCTCACTTTTACGGGTCGGTTGTATTGCTATAGCTTAGCGGTTGCCAGTACGACTGACTTGGAAAGAAGCGGGGGCAGCGATGGCCGCACGACGGCACCGTCCACAGGTCAGGCTCCGGCCGCCACGCCACGGCGTCGATCCCCGGGCGCGGCGCTGGTGGACCGTGCAGGCGGTGCTCACTGTCAGCGGCCCGCTGCTGCTCGTCGCCCTCGCGCTGCTCGTGCTGTCGCTGCTCTTCTTCCCCGGCGCCCTGCCGTGGCTCGCGCCACTCGTGGCCTGTGCGCTCGTGCTGCCCGCCGTCGGCTATCTCCTCGTCATGCCCCGGCTGCGGTACCGCGTCCACGCCTGGGAGCTCGGCGAGCACGCGGTCTACGCCGCCGGCGGCTGGTTCCGGCAGCAGCGGCGGATCGCCCCGCTGTCCCGGGTGCAGACCGTCGACACCGTACGCGGGCCCCTGCAGAGGTCGTTCGGGCTCGCCACGGTCACCGTCACCACCGCCTCCACGGCGGGCGACGTGAAGATCGCCGGGCTGTCCGACGCCGACGCCCGGCACCTGGCCGAGCGCATCACGGACGCGGCGCGCCTGATACCCGGGGACGCCGCATGACCGCCGGCTGGCGCACCCTCGACGCCCGGACCCTCGTCCTGCACTGCACCTGGATGGGCGCGCCGCTCGGCTCGCTCGCCCTCACCGCGCTCGCCACCGGCGGCCGCCTCGACACCCGCGCGTGGATCACCCTCGCCGTCATCGGCACCGTCTTCGCCGTGCTCACCGTGGCCGGGCTCATCACCTGGCGGCGCACCCGCTTCCGTGTCACCGCGGACTCCTTCGAGCTGCGGACCGGCCTGTTCACCCAGAGCCTCCGCTCGATACCGCTGAGCCGGATCCGTACGGTCGACGTCACCGCCAACCTCGTGCAGCGCGCACTCGGCCTCGCCGTGCTGCGTGCCGGCACCGGCGGCCAGGGCGCGCGGCTGGCCCTGGAGGCCCTCGCCCGCCCCGAGGCCGAGCGGCTGCGCACCGAACTCCTCGCCCGCGCCGGGGCGCGCGACGCCGACGACCCCGTGCTCGCCGTCGCCGACCCCCGCTGGCTGCGCTACGCGCCGCTGACCTTCTGGGTGTTCGGCGGGGTCTTCGTCGCGGCCGGCACGGTGTGGCGGGTGCTCGACGGGATCGGCGTCGAGCCGTGGCGCATCGGCTTCGTGCGCCACGCCTTCCAGGAGTTCGGCAACAGCGCCCTGTGGATCACCGTGCCCCTGGCCGTACTCGCCGTGACCGCCCTCGGCGTCGTGGGGGCCGTCGCGCTGTACGCCGAGAACTGGTGGAAGTACCGCCTGGAATGGGACGGTTCGAGCATGCTGCGGGTCCGCCGTGGCCTGTTCACGACCCGCTCCGTCTCCATCGAACGCGCCCGCCTGCGCGGCGTGACCCTCTGCGAACCGCTCATGCTGCGCGCCGGCGGCGGGGCGAGCGTGCGGGCCGTGGCCGGTGGCCTCGGCAACCGCGAGGAGAACCGCAGGCGCAGCGTCGTCATGCCGCCCGCGCCCCGCGCCGAAGCGCTGCGCGTGTGCGCCGATCTGCTGGGCGAGGGCGGGACGGCCACCGGCATCACAGGGCTCACCCCGCACCCGCGCGTCGCCCTGCGCAGGCGGATCGTGCGCGCCCTCCTCTGGTGCGTCCTGCCCCCGGCCCTGGCCCTGGCCGTGCTCGGGTGGCTGCTCACGCCCGTGCTGCTGTACTGCGCCGCGGGCTACGTCCTGCTCGCCGCCCCCGTCGCGTACGCCCTCGCGCGCAGCGCGTACCGCGGGCTGGGGCACGCGGTGCGCGGGCGCCATCTGGTCGTGCGGGCGGGCACGTTCGGGCGGCAGACGGCCGTGCTCGACCGGCGGGCTGTCCTGGCCTGGACGTTCACGGACAACCCGTTCTCGCGGCGGGCCGGCGTGGTCACGCTCACGGCCGCGGTCGCGGCGGGTGAGGAGGGCTACCGCGTCCGCGACATGGCGGCGGCGGACGCGGCGGGCTTCGCGGAGTCGGCCGCGCCCGGCATCGTGGCGGAGTTCCTCGCGTAAAAAATCCCGCACAAAAAATTTCTCTCCCTTTTCTGTTATCCCGCGCGTCGCCCCACGTCTCCTATGTGTCGGACCGAACGGAAAAGCGAGAAGGGGTGGCGCGGCGTGAACAGTGACAGCGTGGCCGTGGTCGAGGCGGCGCGGGCCGGGGACCAGGCGGCACAGGACGAGCTCGTCGCCGCCTGCCTGCCGCTCGTCTACAACATCGTCGGACGGGCCCTCAACGGTCACGCCGACGTCGACGACGTGGTCCAGGAGACGATGCTGCGGGTCATCAACGGCCTGGACGAGCTCCGGGACCCCGCCCGCTTCCGCTCCTGGCTCGTGGCCATCACGACCAATCAGATACGCAGCCACTGGCGGGCCCGCCCCGAGGCACCCGTCAGTGGCTTGCAGGAGGTCGCCGAAGTCCCCGACCCGCGCGCGGACTTCGTCGACCTGACCATCGTGCGGCTGGGCCTCCAGGGCCAGCGCAGGGAGGTCGCCGAGGCGACCCGCTGGCTCGACGAGGGCGAGCAGACCGTGCTGTCCCTGTGGTGGCTGGAGGCGGCGGGCGAGCTCACCCGCGCCGAGGTCGCCGCCGCGCTGGAGCTCTCGCCCGCGCACACCGCCGTCCGCGTCCAGCGCACCAAGGAACAACTGGACACCGCCCGCGGCGTCGTACGCGCCCTCGGCGCCGCACCCCGCTGCCGCGAGCTCGCCGACCTCGTGGCCCCCTGGGACGGCGCGCCGTCCGCGCTGTGGCGCAAGCGCATCGCCCGGCACGCGCGCGCCTGCGGGGCGTGCGGGGGATCCTGGTCCGCGCTGGTCCCCGCCGAGCGGCTGCTAGTCGGCCTCGGCCTGGTGCCGGTGGCGGGCGCGCTGCTCGGCTGGTGGGGCGGCGGCGCGGTCCTGCGCACCCAGTCGGTCTCGGCCTCGGCCCCGGCCTCCGCCTCCGTGCCGGGCACCTCCCGCGCCGCCCGCCGCCGCGCCGGTGGCGGCCGTACGCACGGCCACCGCGCCGCCTCCCGGCCCCGCACCGTTAAGCGGGCGGCCGCCGGAGCGGCGGCCCTGGCCGTCGTCGCGGGCGGCGTGCTGGGCGGCCTCTACCTCTTCACCGATTCCACGGACCGCACCGACCGGCCGGTCTCGGCCGGGGACGAGATACCCACCCAGGTGAAGGCGCTCGACGCCTCCACCGGCGCGCTGCCCCCGAGCGCCTCCCCGTCGCCCTCCGCGAGCGCCGGTGCTTCCCCGAAGGCCAGCGCGTCCGCGTCCGCCTCGGCCTCCGCCCCCGCGAGCACCCCGGCCGAGGAGTCGCCCGAGCCGAAGAAGGCGGACCCCACCACCGACCGCCCTGCCCCGAAGGCCCCTCCGGCGCCCAAGCCGGCCGGCGGCTCCGGTGGCGGCTCGCTCGGGCAGCAGGTCACCGACCTCGTCAACGCCGAGCGCGCGAAGGCCGGTTGCTCGCCCGTCACCGAGAACGGCACCCTGGACCGGGCCGCGCAGGGCCACTCCGACGACATGGCCGCCCGCAACTTCTTCGACCACACCAACCCCGACGGCGCCGGCCCCGGCGACCGCATCACCGCCGCCGGGTACCACTGGAGCACGTACGGCGAGAACATCGCCTACGGGCAGCAGGACCCCGCCTCCGTCATGGACTCCTGGATGCACAGCGACGGACACCGGCGGAACATCCTCAACTGCTCCTTCAAGGAGATCGGCGTCGGCGTCAACCACGCGCCCGGCGGCCCGCGGTGGACCCAGGTGTTCGGGGCGCGCTGACGCGGCCGCCCGCGCCGGACAGCGATCGTCGATGCCGGAGCCTGTCTCGATAGGTTCCGGCTATATACGATGCGCGGGTGCAGTTCCAGCAGCTCCGCTACTTCGCCACCCTCGCCGAGATCCGCCACTTCACGCGGGCGGCGGACGCGCTGCACGTCGCCCAGCCGTCGCTCTCCCAGCAGATCCGCGCCCTCGAACGGGAGCTGGGCGCCGAGCTCTTCCACCGGGCCCGGGGCAACATCACGCTCACCGACGCGGGCGAGGTCCTGCTGCCGCTCGCCCGGCAGATCCTCGCGGACACCGAGACGGCGCGCCGCGAGGTCCAGGAGGTCGTCCAGCTGCGGCGCGGCCGGGTGCGGCTCGGGGCGCCGCCCAGCCTCTGCGCGAGCCTGGTCCCCGACGTGCTGCACGCGTATCACGCGCGCTACCCCGGCATCGAGCTCGTGGTGGACGAGGGCGGTTCCCAGGACCTCGTCCGCACCCTCGCCGCCGGTGAGCTCGACCTCGCGCTGATCATCACCCCGCTGCCCGTCGGCGGCCCCGCCCTGGCCACCACCGAGCTGCTGCGCGAGGACCTCGTCGTCGTCACCGCCCCCTCGGCGCCCCCGCCCACCCGGCGCCGCGCCATCCGGGTGGCCGAACTCGCCGACCGGCCCATGGTGATGTTCCGGCGCGGCTACGACCTCCGCGAGATCACCACGGCGGCGTGCCGGGCGGCCGGTTTCGAACCGTCCTTCACCGTCGAGGGCGGCGAGATGGACGCGGTCCTCGGCTTCGTCCGCGCCGGCCTCGGCCTCGCGGTGGTCCCAGGCATGGTCGCCGCCCGCTCGGGCCTGCGGGTCACGCCGTTCGAGGGGACGCGGATGCGGCGGACGATCGCGGTGGCGCACCGCAAGGACGTGGCTCCGCCGCGGGCTGCGCGGGAGTTGCGGGGGGTGTTGCTGGAGCACTTGGGTGGGGCCGGGTAGTGGGTGCGGGTCCGTTGCCTGTGGCCCGCAGGTGAGGAACCCACGGTTCGTGAAATCCAGCCCGTCCGGCGTTTGAGGACACCGCGCGGAGCGCGGTTCGGGGTCTGGGGCGAAGCCCCGGTTTCGGGAAGGGGTGGGTAGGGGAAAAGCCCGCCGCAGGCGCAGGGGTCCGGGGCGGAGCCCCGGTCAGCCACCCAGCCCACCCCCCCCCCCCCCCCCCCCCCCCCCCCCCCCCCCCCCCCCCCCCCCCCCCCCCCCCCCCCACCCCCCCCCCCCCCCCCCCCCCCCCCCCCCCCCCCCCCCCCCCCCCCCCCCCCCCCCCCCCCCCCCCCCCCCCCCCCCCCCCCCCCCCCCCCCCC